>JAUVWD010000052.1 GCA_030604285.1 Chloroflexota bacterium | reverse complement strand
GACGTAGAAGTCTTGGGTGAACTCGATGATAATCTAACTGTCACGACTGGCTATGTAATCTCGCCTTTCATAGCTTTCATACCCTATCCCTATCCTTTTAAGGTCGATCGCAGGGAAATCAAGCAGATTTTCTCTGTGCCTCTATCCGCTTTGATGGATGAAGCCATTTTTAGGGAAGAGCTTCAAAGCTTTGATGGTGAAACCATGCCCGTCTATTTCTATGAGTACGAAGGGCATGTTATCTGGGGAGCTACAGCAAGGATTTTGAAGCGGTTTATTGAATTGTTACGTTCTGAGGGCGGGGCTCTTCAGTAATCATTCCTCTTTGGTTTAACTCTGGTCGCCTTGGGTCTAATTTGCTCAGCTTGTGGTATGCTCAGAGTTAGGTCTTTCATGTTGGCGTTTATTGGGCTGAAACCCAGTGCAGAAAACGCCGAAGCGCGAAAAAAGACCAAAGCGGCTTTCCTGGTGAAATAGTCCACCTTCTTGTTTTCCCGCGCCTTTCTCAGCATTTGAATATGATAATGCTAAATCTTATGAACAAAGTGAAATTACTTTATAATAGACGATGAAGCTGGTTGTGGGATGGCAACTGTGGAAGCGACCTATGGGAATTGGCTTTGAGTCTGATGTAAAATAGAAAGAGGAGGGAAGAAATTCCATGACACCGGAGAAATTCACTGAGCAAGCGCAGGAAGCTTTGGCGGCATCGCAGGAGCTAGTCCGCCGCTATCGGCACAGTCAATGGGATGTGGAGCATGTCCTCTTGGCTTTGCTGGAGCAGGAGAGGGGACTAGCTCAGGATGTACTGCGAGAGCTAGGTGTGGATGTTGAGGCAGTGAAAGGGCGGGTGGAAGCAACACTGAGAAGTTCCCCCAAGATAGCCTATGAGGGAACGCAGATCTATGCTACCCCACGCATTTCGCGGCTCTTGGAGAATGCTCGCCAGGAGGCTGATAGGCTTAAGGATGATTTTGTTGGCGTTGAGCATTTGCTAATTGCTATTGCTGCTGAAACCAGAGGGGAAGCAGCTTCTATTTTGAAGGATTTCGGTGTTACTCAAGAGGGAATCTATCGGGCTCTACAAGATATCCGGGGTGCCCATCGAGTTACCGATCGTCAAGCTGAGAGCAAATATCGCTCCCTGGAAAAATATGGTCACGACCTTACAGAGCTGGCTCGCCGGGGCAAGCTTGATCCTGTGATTGGCAGGGAGGAGGAAATCAAACGGGTAATTCAAATACTTTCCCGACGTACCAAGAACAACCCTGTGTTGATCGGCGATGCAGGTGTGGGCAAGACAGCTATTGCTGAGGGATTAGCGGAGAAGATCGTTGCTGAAGACGTTCCTGATTCCCTTAAGGGGAAGAGGGTAGTTGCCTTGGATATGGGAGCTTTGGTGGCGGGAAGCAAATTCCGGGGAGAATTTGAGGATAGATTGAAAGCGGTCATGGATGAAATTCGTGAGGCAAGGGGAGAGGTAATCCTATTTATTGACGAGCTGCATACTGTGGTAGGCGCTGGCACTGCTGAAGGAGCAATTGACGCCAGTAACATGTTGAAGCCAGCGTTGGCCAGGGGTGAACTCCAGTGCATCGGAGCTACCACCCTGGATGAATATCGAAAGAATGTGGAGAAAGACAAAGCGCTGGAGAGGCGTTTCCAGCCCCTCTTTGTTGGCGAACCAGATGTGGAAACAACTGTAGAAATGCTAAAGGGGCTTCGCCCAAGATATGAAGCCCATCATAAGATAAAGATCGATGATTCAGCTTTGGTAGCTGCGGCTAAGCTAGGCCAAAGGTATATCTCTGACAGATTCTTGCCTGACAAGGCGGTTGATTTGATTGATGAAGCTGCCAGCAAGCTGCGGATTGATATGGAAGGTGCTCCAGAGGAAGTCAAGAAATTAGACCGCGAGATGAAGCGCTTGCTCGATGAGGAGGAGGCCGCTTCACAACGACAGGATTATGAAAGGGCGGCTGAGCTTAAAGCCGAAAGGTTGCGCTTGGAGCAGGAGTACAACAATGCTAGGGCGAAGTGGCTTCAGGAAAAGAAAACAGATGCTACAGTGGATGAACAAGACATTGCGCAGCTTGTTTCTCAGTGGACGGGGATACCTGTCTCTCGAATGCTTGAAACCGAGGCTGATAAGCTGGTTCACATGGAGGAGAGGATTCACGAGAGGATTGTTAACCAGGAGGAAGCGGTAGCTGCCGTATCTGAGGCTGTGAGGAGGGGTCGTGCTGGGCTTAAAGACCCCAGGCGCCCTATTGGCAGCTTTATTTTCCTTGGTCCTACCGGAGTAGGTAAGACCGAGTTGGCCCGGGCTCTGGCAGAGTTTCTCTTTGATGATGAGAACGCCATGGTAAGGTTAGACATGTCAGAGTATATGGAAAAGCACACGGTATCACGTCTTATCGGGGCTCCACCTGGCTATGTAGGATATGAGGAGGCGGGGCAACTAACTGAAGCTGTACGCCGTCGCCCTTATAGGATCATCCTCTTCGATGAGGTGGAAAAGGCGCATCCCGATGTGCTTAATGTTTTGCTTCAAATACTAGAGGATGGCAGACTTACCGATGGTCATGGCAGGACCGTAGATTTCAAGAATACTGTATTTATTATGACCAGCAACCTAGGCACCCAAGAATTCCGCCGTCAAGGGATGGGGTTTTATCAGTCAGGGAAGTCTGAGGAGCAGAGGTTAAGAACTGCCATAGAAAGTGCCTTAAAAGAAACCTTTCGCCCTGAATTGCTTAACCGGATGGATGAAATCATCATATTTCATCCCTTAACTGAGGAACATTTGAAGAAGATCGTTGACTTGCTCATTCGAGATTTGGAGCAACGATTGGCTAATAGCAGCATCAAATTGAAGGTAGACGATGAGGCCAAAGCCTGGCTGGCGAGTAAAGGATATGATCCGGTATATGGGGCTCGCCCATTGCGTCGTGCCATTCAGAGGTATGTGGAGAATCCTTTGTCTACCAAGATATTGCGGGGTGAGTTCAAGGAAGGTGATACTATAGCCGTTAGTGTGGAAGGAGAGACCTTGAGCTTTGCTGCAGCCCAGCCGATTGAGGCAGAGGTGTAGGCTTGTCGTGAGGGAGCTTCAAGAGGTCGAAGGAGGGGTAAAGAAGTGGCTGAAAAGAGAATACATCATAGGCGGTTTGGGCTTAACAATCACTATTGTTTCTTGTGTGCTCCTAATCCGTTACTGGGAATATATGCCCGATTTTGGGAATTACGGTTACCTTGGGGCTTTCATACTCACTCTTATTACTGGAATCGGCTTGCCCCTGCCTTTCCTTTACGTAATCTTAATATTTGCTCTTGGTGCTGTCCTTAATCCGGCCCTGCTTGGCATTGTTGCAGGGCTTGGGGCTGCTACCGGTCAGTTGTTGCTATATGTGATCGGCTATCTAGGGCGTCCCCTCCTCGCTACCAAAGACCCTAGCAGCAACGGGATCCGCAACAAAGTCTATTTTCGGATACCAGTCTGGGTGCGGCGAAAAACGGCGCTATTCAATTTCCTTGCCAACGCCATACTCAACCCGTTTGGTGTACCTATAACTCTGGCTTTGAGTGCTTCCGGTTTTCCCACGTGGAAATTCTTCCTCACGTCCTTTGCGGGCAATACTGTTAAGTGCTTGGTCATTGCCTATTGTGGCTATTTCGGTTTGGGCTCTTTGCTATCTTGGCTCGGATTAGGCTAAAAGCCGAATTCGACTTTGAATTTTCTCCAAAGGTGTAGTAGACTAATGACGGGTGGGGCTGTAGCTCAATCGGGAGAGCGCCTCAATGGCATTGAGGAGGTAGTGGGTTCGAATCCCATCAGCTCCATATTTGGGACCGCAGGCCCTTCGCCAGGTTGACTTCACCAGCAGCGGGTGCACCTATCCCGGAGCAGTAGCCGCCTTAACTATTTCCCAAGACCCACGCAGGACCCGCAGTGCGCTAAATCATTACGCCGCCGCCGTCAATGACTATCGATTGACCATTTATGTAGTTAGAATCAGGCAAGCAGAGAAATTCTACCAGGCTGACGATCTCCTCTACTGTTCCTAATCTCCCCGAAGCAGTTCCTGCCTTTATGATGTTATAGACGCCTTCGACATCTGTGCGTGCTAGTCCAGGAAAAACATCGAATGCGCCGCCCTTCAGGTGGAGCAGATGCGTCTCGGCATATCCTGGGCAAACTGCGTTTACATGGATTCCACTTGGCATAAGCTCCATTGCCAGTACCCTAATTAGACCTACTATCGCGTGTTTAGCACAGGTATATGCAGCAGTGAAAGCTCCCCCGCTTTTGCCCAATATGGACGCCATATTGACAATCTTCCCCCCGGAGCCTTGCTGGATCATCACTTTGGCGACTGCTTTGGAACAGAGGAAAGTTCCTTTAGCCATAACGCGCATGCTGAGATCCCAGAACTTCTCTTCTAGCTCTACGACAGGCGCCAATTCAACTACAATCCCAGCATTGTTGACCAGTATGTCTATGTGGCCAAACTCGGTCAACGCTTTCTTCACCATCTCGTCTACCGCCTTGGCGTCGCCTACATCGGCATCGACAGCTATAGCACGTCTCCCCAAAGCCTTGATTTCGTCAGCTACTGCATTCATCCCCTCCCTTGCAAGGTCGTAGTCGGGAGACTCAGGAAAAGAACCAGTGAAATCGTTAACTACGATGTCTGCCCCCTGCAATGCCAGGCGTCTACATATTTCAAGGGCCAAATCCCCTCCGGATCTGCGGCGGTTTTCCCACGCGCCCAGTCCAGTAACGAGAGCAACCTTTCCCTCTAGTTTCATCTTAACCCCCTCTCTCTAGGTTTTTCTGACCCGTGTGGTCAGCGCTTCGTAACGGTACTATCAACGCGGTTTCATGTCACACCCCCAAGACTGTTTTGCGCCATCTCGTGGCGTCATCACGCTGCCACAACAGCACGTGTTTCTCAGGCTATCGTCTCCAAGAAAGCCTGCACTCTTGTCCTTAAGGGAGCCAAAGCAACCATTGTATATTCGTGTTCTAGATAAAACGCTGGCAAGCCAATGCTCCTCAAGTAATCCTTGAGCCCAGGGACCTCATACCCGTGAGTATCGCAATACTTCATCGACTGGAGGATCACTCCGTTCACATTCCAGTCCTTGGCAAAATCCTTAACATACGCAAACCTGTTCTCTAAATCAGCCCAATAGCCAGCCCCTGTTTCCCTGAAGGTGCGGGGACAGCGCACCTCATCCAGGTAGCGCTGGGCTAGCGCTCCTACTAGATCTGAGCTGACCTCTACACTGGGCCAATAAAACCTGGTGCCCGTA
Source organism: Chloroflexota bacterium (assembly GCA_030604285.1). Lineage (GTDB taxonomy): Bacteria > Chloroflexota > Dehalococcoidia > GIF9 > AB-539-J10 > JADFUX01. Next base: position 411 of record JAUVWD010000052.1, on the reverse strand, counting down.
CAGATATCATCGATGACAACGTTTGCACCGCAGTCCTCGATCATCTCTACAAGGGGCACATCGTCCAGAGGGCTACCCCAGACAAGTAGCCTGAATGGCTGTTTCTTGGGCCCGTCTTTGCGGCTCTTAACCTCCTTTATCGATTCCCTTAACAGAGCATTGCCCTCTGTCACGGGTGTACTCATCAAGCCGATTAGTATTTGTAAGGTCTCCGTTCCTGATATGAGAGGTGGGTCAGCCTTTCTGAGATCATACAACTCCCTTACCAACGCTCTCTGCTCATTATGGGCTGAAATAGCATCCTTCAGACTCGGAGGCGAGATCTCCTTGCCGCCAAATTCCTCTAGCGTCTTCTTGAACAAATTAAGCTCGTTCTTAAAGAACTCAATGGAAGCCTTATGTGTTGTGTGT
>JAUVWD010000075.1 GCA_030604285.1 Chloroflexota bacterium | reverse complement strand
TGTTCTTGAAGAAGCCTCAGTCCGTCGCCGGAGTCGTCAAGCTTTACCGCATGTACCGCAAAGGCATCTCTCAGCCTATGAGGGCTTCTGAACGAGACCGCAAGCTGCCCTCGCCTGTTGCCTTGGAGACTGAAACACAATAGACATAATCCAGCAGCTAGGTGGGTCGCTTCGCTGCTGCTTCCACTTGCAAGTCAGCGCTGATATGGGACAGGAATCGGGGTACAATAGAGACGGAACAAATCTCCGTCTGTGGAATGTTATGGTAAACCAAGAGATTGAGCAATCACACTGATCGGTTGTATCCTAGATGGAGAGAGTTGTGATTATCAAGCGTCGCACTAGCCTGCAACGATCAATAATCACAGCATTCCCTTTGTCATTGAAGTACCTGTAGCATGAGAATATACAGAGGTGGCGGGCTAAAGTCGTCATACATTCGCTGGCAGCGATGGCGATTCGGGATGTTTTACTAACCTCTTAGTTTCCTACCCCTGCGAACATAGCGTTGTGCCGTCGAGCACCGTGTCTGATTTCCGTAGCTATCCTCTTGAAGTGCCCAGCCAAACTTATCACCAATTTGTGAATAGGTGTATCCCTCAACATCTTTCATTTCGGCACAGAGGACTGCCAAAGCATCATCAATCTTTCGCTTAATCTTGCTTGTGATGCCAAGTATGGCATGATCCGGGGCTAGTACCATAAAGAACGGACTATAGTATTTGCGAAGCGATTCGTAAGGGTTATTATTTTCGGTAGTAACCTCGCGTTCGCCTACATAAGTGAAATTCCCGTGGTGACTTTCCCACTGTAACGCAAATTTGACATCGTGTTCGTTCCAAACCGCTGGCGGGAGAGGTCGTTCTCTCATGCCCATTAAGTCAGGACATATCCTTATTGGTCTTACCCTCAAAAAATCGAAAACATAGATGAACCGCCATATGGCCCCTGCTATGCGTGTGTTAAAGGAATCGAACTTGTCAAACAAAATAGATGGTAACTCAATGTCCTCAAAGCAATAAGTCCCGTTTATCTCATATTGAGAAAAAACGCAACTCAAGAAATACAGGCAAAGCAGGGACTTACTTGGAAAACGCAGCTTTCTCATTACTGCCTTTGCGTAGCCCCACCATGCATCAGAGTCAAGATAACTCTGTAGGCGGGCATCTTTAACAGCCCTAAGCCAAGGTTCCCACTGGTGAAGGACTCTTTCAAAGTTGCTTGCTTTAATCAAAAGTTTCTCCCACTAAATTCGAGAAAATTCAAGTATTCTATAACGGAATGGTTCATTTCTAACCCGTATACTAAGCGATATATATGTGGTATAGGTTAATTATAGCAAGAAAAAATTATTGAGAGAAGCAAACTATGACCAAAGTAGCGGTAAAGGAAGGCAAAACCAATAAGGGTCTCGAACTGAAAATAGCACGTCTCCGGGCAGGGTTTAAGCAATACGAGCTAGCTGCTAGGGTCGGTATTGCTCCAACGCAGCTTTGTGAAATGGAGACAGGAAGGCGTGAGATACCTCCGGAGTTACTTGAGCGAATTCTAGGCGTGATTGGCGGCAGCGGGCATGAGCAAGATGAAGAGGTAAAGCGGAGTGGCTAAAAAACAAGGCAAGCAAAATCACAAACGCATAGTAGTAAGCCTGCGTCATGTGGCTACTCCCGATGCTGAAGAGAGACTTGCCCGTGCCACCGGCATTCTACTAAAGGCGGCAGCAAGAGGCACTACCAAGTCAGAAGACAGCATAAAGGGCAAAAGGGGTCCTGCCCGAGGTGGTCTGACTACTGGCGAGGAGGGTGACGCTCATGAATAGCGGTAAAAACCCGCATGCCCCGGCTGGGCGGCTTACAGAATAAAGGAGGCGGTTATGGAAGGCAAAACTATCGAATCCCGCAGTTATGGTAATACTGATGGGCCAGAAAATCAAACGCTCCTATCGCATCATCTAGCCGACTTACAAAGGTCAGGACTAAACATCGAAACAATAGAATCATTAGGGTTCTACTCAGGGACTGCTGCTGAGGTCAAAGCCATTCTTGGCTTTGATGCTGGCCCGGGGCTTATTATTCCCTACCCCTGTTATGAAGGGCAGCCATTTTTCAGGGTAAAGCCCGATAAGCCGCCGATTAAGGATGGCAAACCGTTGGGAAAGTACCTGCAAGCGCCCGACTCAATGATGCGGGCTTACATCCCCCCGAAGACCTGGGAAGCGTTGAAGAACCCTACCGCAACGGTAGGCATTACAGAGGGCGAGAAGAAATCAGCTAAAGCTGACCAAGAAGGTTTCCCTACCATTGGTCTGGGTGGTATATGGGGCTTCTACCAACACCATGAGTTCATCCCCGACTTAGCTAACATAACATGGGAAGGACGAAGGGTGTTGCTGTTCCCTGATTCTGATTTTGCCGTAAATAACGATGTCAGACTTGCATTTTTTACCCTAGAACAGGAATTGCGTATGCGGGGGGCTAAAGCGGAAATGGTGTTCTTCCTCCCTGATGACAAGGGGCAGAAAATGGCTTTGGATGATTACTTGGTAATCAATGGCAGAGAAGGGCTAGAGAGACTAATTACTGAAGCCAAGCCTTGCCTCTATTGGGAAAGTCACCTAATGGTTGCCCTCCCTGAGTACGAGCGCCCTGATTCGTTGGAATTTCTATTTCCTAAAATCGCCAGACTAGAAGCTACTTCCAGGTTGCCCTGGAAGACATTGTGCCACGATAAATTAAGAATGAAAGCCAGTGATTTCAACCTGCAAGTTAAGGCTGCCGAGGCTAAACTTGCCCAGCGAGCCCTAGAAGCGCGAATTAGACGGCAGGAGCATCTGAGCGAGGAAGAGAAAGCCAGAATGGAAGGGGAGCAGACTAAATTACGGCCACAAGCCTTAGAGTTATTAAAGAACCCAGCGCTTCTTTATCTCCACGGCAAGGCGGTTCAAAGATTAGGTGTTGCTGGCGAGGATGTAAACATCAGAGTCTTAATCCTAGCACTTACATCAAGGCTTGAGGATGACCCGCTTTCCATAACACTCAAGGGTGAGAGTTCCAGTGGCAAAAGCCATACCGCTCAGAAAACCTTGCAAACGTTTCCCCCGGAAGCGTATCTGGAGATGACTGGTATGAGCAAGCAAGCGCTAGTCTATTCAGAAGAGGAGATTTCCCACCGGACACTGGTTATCTTCGAGCGCGGTGGTGCCACCGCTGCTGACTATAACATCAGAACACTTCAAAGCGAGGGTAAACTAATTTTCGAGGTTGCTGAGAAGAATCCAGAAACCAATAGATGGGAAACCCGGCGTGTGGAAAAAGCAGGCCCCACCAACTTCATTTTTACCACCACATCCCCAGAGTTGCGACCTGAGAATGAAACTAGGCATTGGTCGTTAATTATGGATGAGACTACTCAGCAAACCCGAGAAGCTAAGAGGGAAACCGCCAAGCGTTATGGACCAACTGAGTCTACAGGATGGCTAGCGATTTGGCACCAAGCTCAGAGGGAGCTGAAGGCAGTGAAGGTACGAATACCATACGCCATGTGGTTGGCTGACAATACACCAGATGAACCACTACGGATACGTAGAGACTTCAATAAGCTATTAGCTCTAATTGAGGCCAGTGCCATCCTTCATCAGTATCAGCGTGAGGCTGGCGATGATGGAGAGGTCTATGCCAATCTGGCTGATTACTTTATCGCTAGAGAGTTGGTCGATAAGGTCTTCCCAGCCTCCCTTCTTGGCATCAATCAGAAGGTTATCGGTTTGGTTAAGGAGGTTGAAGCTATCTACCTGAAAAAAGCAAGCTCGGGTGAGGAGAATCCAAGCGTAGCGCCGAGAGAAGTGGCTATCGCACTACATGTAAGCGTCTCCTCGGTTTCTCGCTGGCTTAGACCAGCGGTTGATGTAGGGCTAGTTGAGGTAGTGAAAGAAAACGCCAAAGGTCAGATTCTGCAAATGAAGCCTGGATTAGCCAGTATGGAGTTAACCGATATCTTACCGAAAGTAAATGACTTGGCTGAAGCTTTCCCCGAGCTGGCTGGGGGCTTCAGTGTCATCCATCCTATCACTGGCGAGGAATATACCTTGGAAGAAGAGACAGAAAAAATTTTCGAGGAACATTAGTGTAATGGTGCAATGGTTGCAATACCGAAGCTGGAGCTATATCTGGAAAGACCCATTGCAAGCTAGTGCAACGGTGCAACGGTTTGCAACCATTGCATTTAGCTTGCAACGCCTTGTTTAGCTTTGGGCTTAGCTTTGAGAGGGTGCCATTGCAGCATTGCAACCATTGCAGGGAGGTCAAAATTTTTTGGGGGATAAGCCATGCGCTTTAGGCTTGTAAAAACAGGGAGAAGCTACGGAGAACCAAAGGACAACATGAGCATGCCCGTCGCTGATGAAACTTCTACAGGTGAAGCACTTGTGCCCCCAATCATCTGGGAAGGTAACAAGGATGAACTACTAGCCACGCTGGTTTACAAAGAGGTCGAGCTAATAAGGCTCAAATCCCAACTTACTGGCAATACCTATTGGGACTGGCACACCCTTAATGGGATTAAGGT
>JAUVWD010000078.1 GCA_030604285.1 Chloroflexota bacterium | reverse complement strand
GCCGGTATAAGCTCCTTTTGTCTCAAAATACATGTTTTGAGCACCTAGTTTGACAGATGAGCCTTGAAGTATGGTCTGTATGACAAACAAAGAAACAAAAGGAGGGCAGAGCACTTTTTCCACTCCACTTATCTCGTCTAGTCTACCCAGCATATCGGTGACAAGGCTTTCAGCCTCGACATGGGTAGTATTCATCTTCCAGTTGCCGGCAACAAAAGGGATACGCATTCTAGGCACCAAATTTGCTCAATTTCAGAGCATTCGCCATGGCTAGGGGCATAATATCCACAGCTGGAAACCTTCCCAATCCACCTGAAACACAAGCCGATTCGGAGAATTCCCCCACCTTATCCCGTCGGCATCTCTGAGAATACAGCAGGAACGGCACCGGATGCCAGCTATGGCCTTCGAGCAAAGCTGGTGTTGAGTGGTCACCGGTAACTATGATTACGTCGGGCTTCAAACCTAAGAGCGAAGGCAGGGCATTATCAACGTCTTCTATAGCTTTGACCTTGCGGTAGAAATCTCCATCCTCGCCGGCGGAGTCGGTCTGTTTGATGTGGATATAGAAGAAGTCATGTTCGTCGTACCGATGAGCCAATGTAACAAACTCCTCTCCAGGTGAGCTTCCCGTCTCGATTATCTTCATGCCTACCAATTTGGCAAGTCCTTTGTACATGGGATAGGCAGCAATGGCTGCTGGGTTTAACTTGAATATCTCGCTAAACTTAGGAAGCGAGGGAAGCTGGGAGAAGCCACGCAGCAAGACCATGTTAGCCGGGTAGTGTCGAGATAAGATCTCCCTCGCTCCATAAATGAACTGATTGGCAAGCCGTGCCATCTTTCTCCCTTCAGGGCTCGTGGCACCTATGACGTTGGGAGCTGAACCTATCCTTTGAGGGTCGGAATCAGTCACCTCTGGATGTAATTCCTCCCCTCTAAAAACAGCTAGAAAGCGGTGCTCTCTTACGGGCAAGACCCATAGCTGAACATCATCCAGCCTGACGAAACTTAGCAACTCACATAACTCAGCGCACTTCTCGCTTGAGATACGGCCAGCCCTCCGGTCGCTTATTAGACCGGTATTATCAACAGTACAGAAGTTACCTCGCGCTGCTACATCACCATCTTTTACATCGAAACCTATGCCTAATGCCTCTAAGACACCCCTGCCGATACTAAACCTGAAGGGATCGTAACCAAATAGAGCGAAATGCCCTGGGGCGCTTCCTGGAGTAATGCCGGGGCTTACTGGATCAATCAGCCCACAGACGCCTTGTTCAGCTAGACGGTCAAGGTTAGGCGTCTGTGCTGTTTCCAGTTCCGTCTTGCCCGTTTCGCGGTCAGGCAAGCCGCCAATGCCATCGATAATCAACATGACTATCTTGGACGGGGAGGAACTGGCGAGTTCTTTTATTTGTTCCAAGCCAATCATTGTTCTTTGTCTAACAAGGCTTCCACCCCAGGCAAAGTAACGCCTTCCAGAAGCCTCAAGCTAGCACCACCCCCGGTAGAGACATGGGTCATCTTGTGAGCTAGTCCCATCTCCCCAACTATTTCAGCGGTGGAACCACCACCAACTATAGTCGTAGCCGCTAGGCTGGACAGTAGCCTAGCCATAGACCTAGTTCCCTCACCGAACTCAGGTATTTCATAAACCCCCATGGGGCCATTCCACATAATAGTACAGCATTTCCTTAGTTCACAGGAAAAGAGCTTGATAGTCTGAGGCCCTATATCCACAATGTGGACATTCTGGGGCACTTCTGTTGTTGGCACTGTCTTCACCTCGGCGTCATCTCTGATTTGTTCTGCTACGACCACATCGATCGGTAACAAGAGTGGCGCCTTCTGTTCTTCTGCCTCTTGCAGTAATTCCTTAGATAATCCCAGTTTATCTTCTTCCACTGACGAAAGTCCCACTTCGTATCCTTGCGCCCTTAGAAATGTAGCTGCCATGCCACCGCCAACTAGCAGGATATCAACCTTCCTCAGCATATTCTGTAACAGGCCTATTTTGTCGCTTACTTTGGCGCCACCAATAAGACAAGCGAAGGGACGTTCTGGAGCATTGAGCAGAGTGTTCATGGCTTCCAACTCACTTTCCATCAAGAAGCCGCTAACTGCCGGCAGGTGACTAGCCACACCTACGGTGGAGGCATGAGCACGGTGAGCAGTGCCAAAGGCGTCGTTGACATATATATCAGCCAGACCAGCTAACTGATGGCCAAATCTAGGGTCATTTGCCTCCTCTTCAGGATGAAACCTCAAGTTTTCCAGAAACAGAATATCGCCTTCGCGTAGACCTTTGACCATTTTTTCCACTTCGGCGCCAATGCAATCTTCAGCAATCTTGACCGGCAGGCCGATAAGCTGAGATAACCTCTCCGCGATTGGAGCTACTCGTAATGTTTCAACTACCTTTCCTTCAGGGCGCCCCAGGTGGGAGCAAAGGATCACTTTCCCTTTATGTTCAACAAGATATTCGATAGTGGGCAGTGAAGCTCGAATGCGGCTATCATCGCTAATGGCGCCCGTGTTGATATCCAGGGGGACATTGAAATCGACCCTGGCTAATACCCTCTTCCCTCCAACATCTACATCTCTTATAGTCTTTTTGGAAGTCAACTCCTCCTCATGAAGTCTAGTAGTCGCGCTCCATCAGCGAAAATACAAATTGCTTCAATTGTGTCAACTGTGATACGGGAAGGCCAGTTTTCTCAAGCTGTGCTAAGCTTTGGTGGTAGTGCTCCTTCGCCAAAGCTTGCGCATAATCTCTAGCCCCTATTCGATCAAAAATCGTCGCGATTTTGGCTATATCCTCGCCCTCGATGGGCTCCTGTGAATAAAGCGTCGCAAGCTCTTCCTTAACAGCACTGCTAGCTTCCCTTAATCCATAAAGCACAGGCAGAGTCTTTTTCTTCTTAGATATATCGCTGCTTTTAGACTTACCGGTCCTTTCCTCTACACCCCAAATGCCTAATATGTCATCATGGATTTGGAATGCCAATCCCAGCTCCTTGCCGAATTGATAAAAGCAGGCTACCAGCTTCTCATCCTCCGAACCCAGAAATGCACCAAGGCGACTCGAAGCACCTAGCAACGCGGCGGTTTTCTTAGCTATCATTGTCAGATACTCCTCAATAGTGACGTCAAGGCGATTCTCATAGGACATGTCCAGATACTGTCCTTCGCAAAGTCGGAGGCAGGTCTCGGTTAGCATCGTAGCACAAGGAACAATTTTGTTATCAGAGATTCCTTTCTCTTTCAGTCTAAGCAGAGCTAAATAAGCTAAAGTGAACATGGCATCGACGGCATTAATATCTTGTCTTTGTCCCCATAGCTTCCACACGGTCAAGCGGTTATGCCGCATCGAATCATTGTCCTCAATATCATCATGAATCAAAGAGAAATTATGGATGAGTTCTAAGGCGGCCGCAGCAGGCAATATTTGCCCCACATCACCACCCACCGCCTGGCAACTAAGGAGACAAAGAGTGGGGCGGATGAGTTTACCGGCTCTCTGGCGTGACGCACGACCATGCTCGTCCTGCCAACCCATGTGGTATCGCAGCATGTCGTAAAGGGCCAAAGGCTCAGTACCAACAATTGCTTTTAGCTCGGCTTCTAATTTCTCTTGGTGGGATTTGAGCACCTGAGCCAGAACCTTATCGGCGTTCATCAAGTGGCCCATATTAGCCAACTGAAAGGCGCTTTGTCAACGGGAAGTGCCGTTCCTTGATCCATCAGCGATAGCTTGGGACAAAGGTATTTCGATTGTAGTTCAGGTGCTAGGCGAAAAACCCCAGAAGCAGAACCAACTCTCCTTAGGAGTAGCACTATTCGCGGACCTGTACCACAGTGCAGGAACAGAAGAGCTGCCACAGCGAGGATTGCTGAAAAACAAGTCGCCAAAGGGATTGAGAGATGGTGAGATGGTAGAATCGTTTGGGTCTAATCCTATTATTTCCTATCTATGGTCGGGGTGAGAGGATTCGAACCTCCGACCTCATGGTCCCAAACCATGCGCGCTAGCCGCTGCGCCACACCCCGTACGCGTTATCTACAACAACCTAAGCTGCTGAGAAGCACGCTACCTTTGCCTTCAGTTTGGCATATTCCTCGTTTACCCTTTCTTGAATATCTTGAATCTCCTTATCCGTCAGGTGGCGATACCGGCCTTGTAGCTTTAGATATTCCTCAACTGGCTTGAGTGTGGGGCGATCGACATTCAGTCTATATCGGCCATTTTCCACTTCATAAAGAGGGAAAATGCCTGTTTCCACAGCAAGCCGACCCATCTGAATAGTGATCTTTGAAGGATACCTCCAGCCAGTGCAACAAGGACACAGAATATGTACGTAAGCTGGGCCTTTAACCTCTGCTCCCTTC
>JAUVWD010000098.1 GCA_030604285.1 Chloroflexota bacterium | reverse complement strand
TACATCTCGTAGGGTCGGGGCTTGTCCCCGACCAAGGTATGGTGGTGTGGCGACTCAGGGATTATGGAGCCTGTTCCAACTTTGCTCGGATTACCCTCGTGATGACAAGGCAAGGAGGTAATGTGTCACCAATCATGTGAACGAGAACAGTCCCTTCATATCACCAGTCATTATATATTTTTGCCCATATTTTGTCTTTTCTCCCAACTCTGCATCAAGGGGAAGATGTTGTGTACGGATGTCTTCCGCAAAGTGTGCCCAATTTTCCCGCCTATAGCCCATTTGCTGAAGTGACGTGGCTCTAAATCGCCCAATCGGGTGGGTGTCCGACAATAGATAATCCTTCAGCTTCACTGGATCTATAATCGCCTTCTCGTGATTAGGGATTCGTGCCATCTCTGATTCATTCCAACCTCTTGCCCAAGCCGCCACTTCTAAGACCGAAAAAGGGAATCTATTTCTGCCATTAGCGCTTCCAAAAAGTTTTCCTCGCTCACCATTCCTACTACTTTGCCCTTCCTGAATATAGCACCTTTTCCTTTGCCGCAGGCAATGCCTATATCAGCATCCTTAGCCTCGCCAGGGCCATTGACCACACATCCCATGACTGCCACTTTAATGGGTTTAGTAACTTTTTGAAGATGCTTGTTTACAGATTCAGCCAAACTGATGACGTCCACCTCGGCTCGACCGCAGGAAGGACAACTTACTAAGGTTGGACCTCGCTGGCGAAGCCCAAGGCTCTTTAGAATCTCGTAGGCCACAAATACCTCTTCACACGGGTGAGTAGTAAGGGAAACACGTATAGTATCGCCGATTCCCTGATACAGAAGTATGCCGATGCCTACGGCGCTACGTATAGCCCCAGCTCGGGGAAGTCCTGCTTCAGTGATGCCTAAATGTAAAGGGTAAGGTATTTTGTCGGCAATCAGTTGGTATGCCTGAATAGTGGTAGGAACATCAAAGGCCTTAAGGGAGACCTTGATTAAATTGAAATCCAGGCTTTCCAGAAATCCTATCTCCTCCAATACCATATCGACCATGCGACTGACCAGTGGGGCATCGGGTTCGAAATTGGGAGGTAGACTGCCCGCATTCACCCCGATGCGGATGGGTATTCCTCTTTCTTTGGCAGCACCCGCTATCCTGGCAATTTGCGCCTTGTCGTGAATATTGCCTGGATTCAGGCGAAGCCCGTCAGCGCCAGCTTGTAACGCTGCCAAAGCCAAACGGTAGTCGAAATGTATGTCAGCGATAAGAGGTAATGAAATGCTCTTTCTGATAGCTGAAATGCCTTCGGCCGCTTCCTTATCTGGGACTGCCACACGCACTATCTCACAGCCGCAATCTTCTAATTCCTTAATCTGGTTTATAGTGGCAGCAATGTCACGAGTATCCGTCTTAGTCATAGATTGCACCGCGATGGGTGCGCCAGCACCAACGGCTACGCCGCCAATTTTTAGTGGCGTTGAAATTCGTCTAGATGTCACCCAAGCAGACTTTCCCCCGCAATGATACGCGCAACATCGAAGTAAGTTATCACGCATATAAGCGCTATCAATAAGATGAAGCCGACATAATTGACTAGCCGCTCTATCCTTACTGATACTCTCTTTCCGCGGCGAACAAATTCCACAAGTAAGAACACAATCCTGCCTCCGTCTAGGGCGGGGAGGGGGAGAAGGTTGATTATAGCCAAGTTGAGGCTGATAAAGGCAGTAAACGCCAACAGTGGGCTGATTCCTGCCTTGGCTACCTCGCCAGTTATCTGGGCAATGCCTACGGGTCCAGCTACCTGAGGGGCTGCTGCCCCTATGATCCAGCCTTTAATGGTGTTCCAGAAGAGGATGAGGCTTTCCCCACAGCGCTGTACCGCCTGCTTGATTGCCTGCCATGGAGGGTAGGACTCCCGAACTACCTGGCTATCTACTCCAGCGACTACAACCCCGATTGCCCCCTGACCTTCAGGGGGGGTCCACCTTGGCACTACAGAGACTTCGTCTTGAGAAAGGTCAGGCTTCTGGAGCAAGATGTTTACTTCTGAACCAAGCCCAAGTTGGATGTAGTAGCTCAGTTCACCACGATTCCTAATGTCGTGCCCGTTGATTTGGAGAATAGTGTCGTGAGGGGCGATTCCTGCCATCTCTGCTGGCGAACTTGGAGCCACCTCCTGTACCACAACTTGCTCTACTACTATGTTATGAGGCACCATGAAACTGATAGAAAAAAGGAGTACCGGCAGCAGCAAGTTCATTAGCGGACCAGCGAAGAGAATCGAGAATCTGATGGGGATGCTTTTGCTGGCGAAGCTACGTGGCGCTACAGGGTCACCTTCCTCTCCAAATAGCTTAACAAAGCCACCAAGAGGCACAAGGTTCAGTGACCATAGCGTTTCACCTCTCTTTATCTTAATGAGTCGCGGCGGAAAGCCTATGCCAAATTCATCCACTCTTACGCGGCTGAGCTTGGCAGCAATGAAATGCCCAAACTCGTGGCTCAGTATGAGCACCGCGAACATGGCGAGGAAAATCAGTATCACTATGACGGGGCTTAACATGTAGCTTCCTTCTCAGCTATCTGTAACGCCATTTCCCAGGCCCAGCCGTTCGCAGCTAGGATTTCCTCTAAAGAGGGGTGTAGCACATTATGATGTTGCTCTAACACATTCTCTATAATTCCGGCTATACCAGTAAAAGGGAGACGTCCTTGCAGGAAAAGCTCCACGGCTATTTCGTCAGCAGCACAAAGCACAGCAGGATAAGTCCCTCCCAGCTTACCAGCATTTAGCGCCAATCTAAGGCAAGGAAACCTATCGTGATCTACTGGCTCAAACGTGAGAGAGCGGATTTTGCTTAGATCAAGTCGTGGGAACTTGGAATTGTGCCATCGCTCAGGATAGGAAAGGGCATATTCAATGGGTAGCCTCATGTCAGGCGGGCTTAACTGTGCCTTAATTGAGCCATCCCGGAACTCAACCATAGAATGAATTATGCTTTGTGGATGGATTAATATGTCAATGTTATCAAAGGAAATGCCAAAAAACCAATGAGCTTCGATTGCTTCCAGACCTTTATTCAGGAGTGTTGCCGAGTCAATAGTAATCTTCTTGCCCATCTTCCACGTAGGATGGTGGAGGGCTTGCTCTACCGTTACCTGGCTTAATTGTGACTGGGAGTAGTGATAGAAAGGCCCCCCGGAAGCAGTCAGGAAGAGCCGTCGTGGTTTGCTCCTCTCCCCCCGCAGACATTGCCAGATAGCACTATGCTCGCTATCAATGGGCAAGATTTGAGCGTGAAAGCGTTTGGCTTCTGCGGTCACGATCTCGCCCGCCATCACTATCGCTTCCTTATTAGCCAAGGCAATTGCCTTACCCGCCCTTAAAGCGGCTAGAAGTGGGTTTAGCCCCACTTTGCCCGAAGTTGCTAAGATAACGAGATCAACTTCGGGG
>JAUVWD010000053.1 GCA_030604285.1 Chloroflexota bacterium | reverse complement strand
TGCGAACTAGGGTCAGCTTTGAGGTAGCTATGCATCAGTTGGATGGGCATGTTGTGTGTCTATCTCAGGAGGAAGTGGGCTTGGGCAAGCGGGAGTCGGTTTCTGATGTGGCTCGAGTGCTGAGTCGCTACGTCGATTGTATCGCTGCCCGCACTTTCTCGCATGAGACCTTGCATACCTTGGCTCAGCACTCATCAGTGCCTGTGATTAACGCGCTCTCGAATCTGGAACATCCATGCCAAGCACTTTCTGACCTGCTTACCATATATGAAAAGAAGGGCGAGCTTGCTGGCTTAACTTTGGCTTTCATCGGCGACGGCAATAATGTGGCCAATAGTTTACTTCTCGCTGCGTCGCTTACTGGCATGAATTTCTCTTCTGCCTCCCCGTCGGGCTATGGAATTAGCGATGAGATGTCAAATCGGGGTAGGGAGTTTGCCGCACTTAGTGGGAGCAGAATTCGGCTCACCGATGACCCCTTTCAAGCGGTCAGCGAAGCAGATATCGTCTACACTGATGTGTGGACTAGTATGGGGCAGGAAGCGGAAAGGGAGAAGCGGTCTCTCGTCTTTTCTGGTTATCAGGTAAATGATAGCCTATTATCCTTAGCGAAGAAAGATGCCTTGTTTATGCATCCCTTGCCAGCTCATCACGGTGAAGAAATTGCCGCTGGCTTGCTGGAGAGCCCTCAAGCAGTGGTATTTGACCAAGCGGAAAACAGGCTTCATCTCCAAAAGGCGTTACTAGCTAAGCTGCTCTTGCCGGCTGACTAAGGGGACAAATGACAAAACCTATTGTAGCTATTGTGGGCAGGACCAATGTCGGCAAATCTACGCTGCTCAACCGTTTGGCGAGGAAGCGTCTGACCATCGTTGGCGATTTGCCAGGCATCACCCGAGATCGCTTTCTTGCTGCCGTTTCGTGGCAAGGGAGGGAGCTAACCTTAGTTGACACTGGCGGCTGGCAAGCCAGAACAGGCACGATTCTGGAGCAGAAGGTCAAGGAGCAGGTGAAGATAGCTATTTCTGACGCGGACAGCGTTATCTTCCTAGTAGATGCTTGCGACGGGGCTATTGCTACTGATGAAGAGATAGCTGACATATTGCGTGCTGCGGGTAAGCCTGTAGTCTTAACGGCAAACAAGGTAGACTCCATTAAACAATCCGATCGAGTGACTGAGTTCTATCGCTTAGGCATTGGTACGCCTATAGCCATTAGCGCTTATCATAACCGAGGGATAGACGAGTTGATGGGCGCTGTGTTGGCTTCTCTTCCTCCGTCACCTGCTACTGCTGGAGAGTCGGCAGGATTCAGATTAGCAATTGTGGGGCGGCCCAATGTAGGCAAGTCAACACTGATGAACATACTCTTGGGCGAAGAAAGGGTTATTGTTGATGAGGCTCCAGGGACAACTCGTGATGCTCTTGACGCTATAGTCCGTTGGGATGATAATGAAGTTGTGCTGGTTGATACCGCGGGTATCAAGCGACGGGGGAGGGTTGATGTTGGCGTTGACTACTATAGTCTACTTCGCGCCCTTCGAGCTATCAACCGATGTGATGTAGTATTATTGCTCATCGACGCTGCTGAGTTCATTACTGCTCAAGACATGCATATCGCTGGCTATGTCATTGAGGCTGGCAAAGGCATGGTTTTGTTAGTTAACAAATGGGATCTTGTTACTCAGGAGCAGAGAGACGAATTCAAGCGGTATTTGGAGCGGCGGCCCAAGTTCCTATCTCATGTACCCATTGCATACATTTCTGCTAAGTTGGGTTGGGATGTAGGAAGAATCTTCCCTCAAGCTTGGCAAGTATGGCATGATGGCCAGAAGAGGTTGCCAAATTCAGCAGTGAAGGAGGTTATTGAGCAGGCAGTAGCGAGCCACTCGCCCCCACGGAGTGGCTCTAAGCAGCTACGCATCTCCCGAGCTTATCAAGATGAATCTAGCCCCTCGACTTTCGTTTTGCAAGTTAATGATCCGCAGCTAGTTCACTTCTCATACAGACGTTACCTGGAAAACGAGCTGCGGCACAACTTTGGCTTTCATGGTACCCCCCTCCGGCTGATTTTCACGAGGCCTGCTCGCAAGAGCCATAAGGGAAAGGAGCTGGTGAAGACATGATTGCTGAACTTATTGTTGTGGTGATTGTTGCATACCTTATCGGCTCCATTCCTTTCGGCCTCATTATAGGTCGATTGAAAGGCAAAGTTGACATAAGCAAGTATGGAAGCGGCAAGATTGGTGCCACCAACGTGATGCGAACGGTAGGAACTAAGGCTGGGTTTGTGACCATTGCTCTTGATTTGGTGAAGGCTATAGCTGCGGTCATGCTAGCTAAAGTGATCATAGGCTCCGATGTCCTGACTGTTGGCGGGATAAATATCAACTGGCAAGTGGCTCAGGTAATGGCCGGCTTAGCTGTAATAGCAGGACACAACTGGTCCATATTTGCTAGGTTCAAAGGTGGCAGCGGTGTAGCTGCCTTTTTTGGCACAATGTACGCTCTTTACCCACCGGCGGCTTTGTTCGGTAGTGAAGTTTGGGCTGCGGTAGCCATGCGTAGTCGTTACATGTCATTGGGCTCCATACTGGGAGTTCTCGCCACATGGTGTTTAATGGTACCTTTGACTATCTTCTGGAATTTCCCGCCTATTTATCTGGTTTACGGGTTAATTGGTGTGGGCCTGGTACTTTACCAACATCGAGGCAACATAAGACGGTTGCGGTTGGGTGTGGAACGTCGATTGGGTGAAACAGAGAAGACGAATTAGTTTTCATGCCTAAGGCTGCTATTGTAGGTAACACCACTTGGGGTAACGCTTTAGGTGGGTTGCTGAGCGATAAAGGAATAACAGTGAAGCTATGGGCGCGGAGCGAAGCTGAGGCGGAAGGCTTAAACAAGGGAAACCACAAATATTCTTCTACCAGTTGCATTGGCGAAGCCATAGATGGCGCTGACCTGGTAATTTGGGCCGTTCCCTCCCAAAAAATGAGGGAGAATGTGGCTCAATCTAAGGATTGTCTATCGAGCTCCATGTTATTGATGAGTGCTGCCAAAGGGCTTGAACTGGGTGGAGGAAAGAGGATGTCTCAGGTAATAACGGAGGAAATTGCCCCTGGTTTGGGGCAGCAAGTTTGTGTTCTTTCTGGTCCCAATCTGGCAAAGGAGATTGGCCTGGGTCTGCCTGCCGCTTCAGTAGTCGCTTCCCGGGATATAGCAATTGCTGAGAGAGCGAGAGAACTGATGAGTGCGCCTAAGTTCCTCGTATTCGCTACTGATGATGTTATCGGGGTGGAGTTAGGTGGAGCTCTGAAAAATATCATAGCCTTGGGTGCGGGGATGGTGGATGGCTTAGGCTTAGGTGACAACGCCAAAGCTGCCTTTACCACGTTTGGCTGGGCTGAAGTGACTTCGTTGGGGATAACTCTAGGAGCTAGAGCCAATACCTTCTATGGTCTGGCTGGTCTAGGAGACTTAATAGCTACCTGTTCCAGCACCTTGAGTCGCAACCATTACGTTGGTTATGAGTTGGCTAAGGGTCGCTCTCTAGATGAAATATCCGCTTCAATGGCACAGGTTGCTGAGGGAGTCACCACTGTCGTGGCTGTCTGCCAATTAGCTGGGAAATTGAATTTGGAATTACCTATCACTAGTCTTATTTACCGAGTCCTCTTTGACGGCTTGCTACTAACTGAGGCACGGGCTCATTTCAGGAAGCTATTGGAGAGCCGGTATCGAGCTTCGTTGAATGCCTTCATCTAGTCTGGCTTGGGTAACATCTTAGCTAATTCCTCGAAAAGGCGTTTTTGTGTCCCGTCCAAATGCTGTGGAGTGACCACGAGAACTTTGATAATTTGATCCCCTCTATCCCTCCCATTAAGGTGTGGCACTCCCTTTCCCTTAAGACGAAAAGTCGCCCCATTCTGAGTGCTTGGTGGGATCTTTAGGCTCGCCCTCCCATCCAGAGAAGGAATCTCTACTTCGTCACCTAAAGCCGCTTGGGCAAAATTGATAGGTAACTCGAAAAAGATGTCAAAGCCAAGCCTACCAAACAGCTTATGCGGCTTCACTGAAAGCCGAACATAGAGGTCGCCCGGTCCTCCCCCATATAAGCCAATATTCCCTTCGCCTTCCAGGCCTATTTCATAGCCATCATTCACTCCTGCAGGAATATCCACAGTTAGCTTGCGCTTCACCTTCAACCTTCCATCCGCGCGGCATTGAGGGCAGGGATTAGTGATTATGGTGCCGCTACCCCGGCAGCGTGGGCAGGCGGTAATGTGAGTAAACCGGCCGAAGATGCTCTGTTTGGCTCTTCTTACTTGACCCGTGCCACGACATTCGGGGCATATCTGGGGATTTGTTCCCGGTTGGCTACCGATTCCATGGCACAAAGGACAACTCTCAATACGCTTGATTTCGATTTCCTTCCTGCAGCCAAATATGGCTTCTTCAAACGAAATGGTGAGCTGGGCTTGCAAGCTATCTCCCCTTTGTGGAGTACGTTGTGTACCAGTTCCACCAAAGCCACCAAAGAATGACTCGAAAATATCGCCTAGTCCTCCGAAGTCAAAACCTGGGAAGCCCCACTCCTCTGTGGCTACGTGGCCGTAGCGATCATAGCTACGTCTCTTCGCAGGGTCAGATAGGACTTGGTAAGCCTCGTTTATTTCCTTGAATTTATCCTCTGCGGCAGGATCGTGGTTGCGGTCAGGATGGTAATGGAATGCTAGGCTGCGAAATGCCTTCCTTATTTCCCCCTCACTGGCACCCCGGGGCACTCCCAGCACTTCATAGTAATCTCGGTTTGTTGCCATGATTATTCTATACTTAATCTTTCAGTATAGACCACAGATGACCATATTGACAAATTTTATCCGCAGCAGGTTGTTCGCTAAGGAATGCCTGTTAGGAGGTGATATAATCAGCTAATGATGAAGCAGAAGATTAAGCAAATTCTCGCTCATTACCATAAAAACAAGATTGTTGATGAGAAGTTGACCCCTTCAGCGGTTATTGTCCCCCTATTCTATAGGGAAGGTGAGTGTCACATTTTCTTTACTGAGAGAAGCGACGAGGTAAACTTCCATAAGGGTCAGATTTGCTTCCCCGGGGGAACTCGGGAACCAGGTGATGCTAGCCTTCTTGCTACTGCCCTTAGGGAAGCTGACGAAGAGATCGGCTTGGATGCCAAAGACGTAGAAATCTTGGGTGAACTCGATGATAATCTGACTGTTACGAGTGGCTATGTAATCTCGCCTTTTGTAGCTTTTATACCCTATCCCTATCCTTTTAAGGTAGATCGCAGGGAGATCAAGCAGATTTTCTCTGTTCCTTTATCCGCTTTGATGGATGAAGCCATTCTTAGGGAAGAGCTTCAAAGTTTCGATGGCAAAACCATACCCGTCTATTTTTATGAGTATGAAGGGCATGTTATCTGGGGAGCGACAGCCAGGATTTTGAAGCGGTTCATTGAATTGTTATGTTCTGAGGGTGGCGCTCTTCAGTAATCGTTCCCCTTAGCTTTAACCCTGGTCGCGTTAGGTTTAATTTGCTCAGCTTGTGGTATGCTCAGAGTTAGGTCTTTCATGTTGGCGTTTATTGGGCTGAAACCCAGTGCAGAAAACGCCGAAGCGCGAAAAAAGAC
>JAUVWD010000057.1 GCA_030604285.1 Chloroflexota bacterium | reverse complement strand
CCATTTCCACAACCTCGTTATATTACCTTTGAGATACCTATCAATACTTGATGACAATACTGACAACACCTTGCTACGTCTAGCTGGTGGATTCATAGCAGATGTAATCCGATCGGTTCATCGCCTGGTCCGTCATGCCTTGCCATAACTAACCTAGCCCCAGCTCCCTGGCTATAACTAATTGCTGTATTTCCGTGGTTCCCTCAGTGGTGTGGCCGAGTATAGCATCGCGAAAATAGCGTTGGACTACCGATTCCGCTAGGTAACCAGCACCAGCATGAATTCGCATCGCCTCTTCCGCTGCCCCGATTGCTAGGTCCGAGCAGAAAAACTTGACCATTGCTGCTTCTTTACGGCATTCATTCCCCTGGTCATAAAGCCAAGCAACCTGGTAGAGGAATGAGCTGGCTGCTTCTATTTGCGTCGCCATATTGCTTAGCTTAAAGGCAATAGCCTGGAAGCTGCCAATTGGCTGTCCAAACTGGATTCTTTGCTTGGCATAATCAAGGGAAGCCTCAAATGCTGCCTGGGCAAGACCAACATTGCGAGCAGCGTGTGAAATCTTCGCTCCATCTAGTGCCTCCAGCATATACTTGAATCCTCTCCCCTCTTCGCCAAGCAAATTCTCTGCAGGTACGCGACAATCCTCAAAGACAAGCTCCCCGGTAGCCGAGGAATGAGTCCCCAGCTTCCTCATCTTGGTTGCTGTGAAACCAGGGGTATCCCTGCCAACAATGAAGGTGCTTATCCCGCGAGTGCCTTTGCTTCTATCTGTTGAAGCGGCCAAAAGCACAAAGTCACAAATAGGACCGTTGGTGATGTAGATTTTGGTACCGTTTATGATGTAGTAGTCTCCTTCTCTTCTCGCCGTGGTCTCAATTGCACCCGCGTCCGAGCCAGCGTTCGGCTCAGTAAGACCATAGGCGGCTATCTTTTGCCCCTTTATCGCGGGTACCAGGTATTTTTGCTTCTGCTCCTCTGTGCCATGGGCGAAGAGGGCGTAGGTGCCAAGCCCGCCTTGCACCAATATCCCAGCAGAAATACCAGCACAGACCCGTGCCAGTTCCTCAATCAGGATGCAATCTCCAATTTTTCCCAGCCCCCCTCCCTTATACTCCTCAGGATAGCCGGGGCATAAGTAACCCAGCTCGCCTAACTTTGGGAAAAGCTGCACGGGAAAGGTCTCAGTTTCCTCGGCTTCCTTCACCAGCGGCGCTACTTCTCTCTCCGCAAAATTGCGTATAGCCTCTCGGAACATTTTATGCTCCTCGTTTAACTCAAAGTCCAACCTTACACCTCCTTATTTAGTTTTAGCCTGCTTGATTCACCGGTGCGACAAGAATCATACTCCTTTAGTGACGGGGCGACAACCCCTGGGTTGACAGTCTAGCTTGGATTCAGTATCCTTGGGAAAAACAATGGCCAATGGGCTAATCAGCTTGGTGGGGTGGAAGTGTTGCCCCCGTGACTTCCTGTCATTTTTGATGAAAGTGTCCCAGCTACTATAACATGCGTCTGCGAGGAGGTAATATGCAAACCGGCAAGGAGAAAATTAAGGTATTGATAGCCAAGGTGGGGTTAGACGGACATGAACGTGGGGCCAGAGTAGTTGCCTTTGGCCTAAGGGATGAGGGAATGGAGGTGATATACACCGGGATAAGGCAAAGTATAGAGGCCGTAGTGAAGACTGCGATTGACGAGGATGTAGACGTTGTTGGTTTGAGTTCGTTGGCCGGGGTTCATGAGCTTTTTGTCGATGTCGCGGAGCAATTGAAGGAAAAGGGAATGGGGGATGTTCTAATCATAGGAGGCGGTATAATCCCTGATGAGGATATTCCCTACCTTAAGCAAAGAGGGATTAGCGCCATTTTTACCCCAGGGTCACGCATTAAGGATATGGCAGACTACATTAAGGGAAACATCAGGAAGAGATAGGAGGGAAGCCAAAAGGGGCGCTGCGAGAATTTATTTCCGATGCCTCGTTTGACAGATTAGGTGGGGAGATAAAAGCACCAGCTAACATTAGCATCGTTATTTCTATTATTAGTGAAGAGGAAAATGAACTTAGGAACAATATTAAGCTGCGCGGCTGGCCACTTCAAAGATCGCTGTGCTGTTACCTATGCTGGTAAGGCCAGGTCTTATACCGAGATAGATGATAGCTCTAACAGGCTCGCCAACGGACTGTTAAACCTGGGAATCAAAAAGGGGGATAGGGTTGCCATTGTTTGTGACAACTCTACTGAATACATTGAGGTTGACTTTGCACTTTACAAAAGTGGCATAGTCAGAGTGGCAATAAACCCGTTGCTGTCTGCGGGTGAGATCGCCCACATAATTAACGACTCGGGGGCAAACTCGGTAGTTGTTAGCCCCCGTCTATCAAATTTAGTCTCGTCCATTAAGTCCCGGTTGCCAGATGTAAAGAACTATATCTGTATCACAGAAGCACACGAAGGAATGATCGAATACCACAAGTTTATTAAGGCTCAGGACGCAAGCCCACCCAAGATTCTAGTAAACGAAGACGATCTCAGCATGCTCTTTTATACCGGAGGAACAACTGGGGCTCCAAAAGGGGCAATGCATACCCATGAAAGTATAATTAACGTTGTGACGAACTTACAGACTGATTACCTGCACCTTACCCAAAGTGACATAGTCTTAGCCGGGGGCTCCTTGGCGCATGCTAACGGCTTCCGTGCAATACTATGTTTTCTGGAAGGGTCTAAGTTTATTATCCCAGAACGGTTCGTGCCCGAGGAGATACTACAAATGATCAAGAAGGAGAAAGTGACGGTTCTCAACACCGTGCCGACGACTCTTATTCGCCTATGCGACTACCTTCGCCAATCAGACAAGAAATATGATCTTGATAGCCTTCGCCTTATAACGTACGGAGCAGCTCCCATGCCAGTGGACAAATTGAAGGAAGCGCTAGAAACATTTGGTAGCAGGCTGGCACAGAGCTATGGACAAGCCGAAGCGCTGATGGCGATCACGCACCTAACAGTAGCAGAACATGTGCTTCAGGGACCGGAAAAGGAAGTTCGCCGGCTGGCATCGGCTGGTAGACCCTATACTACCGTCGAAGTTAGGATCCTAAGCGAGCGAGGCGAAGACGTCAAGCCCGCTGAGGTTGGGGAAGTGATAGTTAAAGGGAAGATAGCAATGAAAGGCTACTGGAATAATCCCGAAGCTACAGCGGAAACGATAAAAGACGGCTGGGTTTATACCGGGGATCTAGGCACCACTGATGATGAGGGGTACATTTACCTAGTTGATAGGAAGAAGGACATGATAATCAGCGGCGGCTACAATATCTACGCCCGCGAAGTTGAGGAAGTTCTGTATACACACCCGGCAATTGCTGAGGCAGCTATTATTGGCGTGCCAGATGAAGAATGGGGTGAGTCTGTAAAGGCATTGGTTGTCCTTGCGCCTGGGATGAGCGCTACTGAGCAGGAGCTTATACAATTCTGTAGGGAGAGATTAGCCAGTTATAAGAAACCAAAGAGCGTGGATTTTGTGCCTGAATTGCCCAAAACGTCAGTGGCCAAGATTGACAAGAAGAAGTTAAGGGCTCCATATTGGGCAGGACAGGAAAGAGCCATCCATTGAACAAAATGGAGAGCAGAAAGTGAAAATCTTTCCTCAGGAAAATACATACTATCGGCTTAGGAACGGGAAGCCTTATTTAATTGGTAGCAAGTGCCGATACTGTGATTATGTTGCCTTCCCCCGAAAAGTAGTCTGCCCGGCTTGTGTAACCAAGGGAAGCATGGAGGAGGTTGAACTTAGTCAGCGGGGCAAAATAGATACTTTCTCGGTGCTTCACATTGGTGCCCCCGGGTTTGCCGTTCCCTATATTGTAGCCTATGTGGTCCTGCCGGAGGGACCGAGAATTTTTTCCATGGTAAGCGGCTGTGAGCCTTCAGAGAAGTCACTAGAAATAGGAGCCGAGGTAGAGTTAATTGTGGACAAACTCCGCGATGACGAGCAAGATAATGAGGTGATGGGTTATAAGTTTAGGCCAGTCGGTGCGGAATCCGGTTAGGAGAGCGACGATGAGAAAAGTAGTGGTTATAGGTATCGGGATGCATCCATTTGGAAAGTTCCTGGACAAAAGCTTACCAGATTTGGCTCGAGTTGCAGTCTGGAACGCTATTGAGGATGCCAGCATCTCCCCTAGGGATATAGAGGTAGCTTATGTTGGTAACTCCCTGGCTGGCTTGGTGACGGGACAGGAAGGAGTCCGGGGGCAAGTTGTTTTGCGGGACGCTGGCCTGGGTGGGATACCGATAATTAATGTGGAGAACGCGTGCGCCAGTGGTACGACGGCTTTTAGAGGCGCTTGGCTTGAGGTTGCCTCAGGCGCATATGATGTTGCTCTGGCTTTAGGGGTAGAGAAACTGTGTTTGCCGAGGACTGCGGACTCGATAAAAATATTGGCCGCTGACTCCGAGATTAGACTTCGTGACCTTGGCTTCCAATTCACCGCTTATTATGCCATGAAATTGAGGGGACACATGGAGAAATATGGCTGGACAAAAGTGCAGTTTGCCAAGGTGGTGGAGAAAAACAGCTACAATGGTTCGCTCAACCCTTATGCTCAGCACCGCACCCCTCTCACTGTAGAGCAGGTTCTAAATTCTCGCTTAGTTGCCGAGCCATTGCACCTATACATGTGTTCTTCAATCGGCGATGGGGCAGCTGCTGCCATCCTATGCACCGAAGAAAAGGCCAGGAGATTTGCCAGTAAGCCATCAATTGAAGTAGCCGCCTGTGTTTTGCGGTCAAGCATGTTCCGGCATCCAAGTGATACTACCACGCCAACCACAGTGACTCTAGCCGCCAATTATGCCTACGAGCAAGCTGGATTAGGGCCGCAGGACGTGAATCTGGCGGAAGTCCATGATGCTATGGCTCCTGCTGAACTCTATCATTACGAAGAGCTTGGCTTCTGCGAGAAAGGGGGAGGGGCTCAAATGATAGAGGAGGGGCGAACCAAGATTACTGGGGATATTCCAGTAAATCCCAGTGGTGGGCTAGCTGCCAAAGGTCACCCAATTGCCGCTACGGGGTTAGCCCAAGTAGCTGAAATAGTTTGGCAACTAAGAGGCGAAGCTGGAAAAAGACAAGTTGAGAATCCCAAGGTTGGATTAGTCCAGACCTCAGGTGGTCTGGTGGAAGACGATACTGCTACAGCCGGCATCGTTATACTTAAGAGATAGGGGGTGGGCATGGATTTTAAAGCAGTTGAGGAGAGACAAAAGCAATGGGAGGAGACTACTCTTCGAGAGTGGTTTCAAAGACAAGGAGAGCGCAAGAAGCAATTTAGTGCCTTTCAGGGAATGGTTCCGGTCAAAACTGTTTACACTCCTTTAGATTTGGCGGAGAGGGGACTAGATTTTCTCAAGGATATCGGCTATCCGGGTGAGTTCCCGTATACCCGTGGCAATGAGCCGAATATGTATCGACGAAAGTTCTGGGAAATGTCCCAATACTCAGGGTTTGGTTCAGCTGACGAGACAAATCAGCGAATCAAGGATCTCCTTGGTTGAGGGCTCACCGGGATTTTTATTGCTTT
>JAUVWD010000033.1 GCA_030604285.1 Chloroflexota bacterium | reverse complement strand
GCAATGACACGTTGACTATAGCAATGGGATGCCGTCCATCCATAAGCAAGCCATGATAGCCTTCCTCTACTGCCCGAATTAACAGGGGACTGTGGATCCACCTCCGATTGGCAAAGAAGCTAAGATAGTTACGGTTGGCGCGGGTTACAGAGGGCGGGCTTATTAAGCCGCTACACTGGGTAAATGTATATCTTCCTTGTACTTCCAGCATTGCTCCAGCTACCTCTGAACCATATATTTGGTTCACCACACTGCGCAGATCGCCGTCGCCCGTGGTGTTCAAGCTAAGCCGCGTGTCAATGACCAGGCTGAACCTAAGCTCAGGGAAAGCTAGAGAATATTGGCTCAACATGTGAGCAATATGGCTATTTTCCGTAGCCGCCGATTTGAGAAACTTCAGCCGAGCGGGAAAATGATAGAACAGGCGCCGCACGGTTACAGTAGTGCCTCTGGGTCTGGCACGAACCCCCCTTCGAATTACATCGCCATTCCTGACGTACATAAAGGTGCCAGCAGCATCCGAGGGTGTTTTGGTGAGAATTTCCACCTCGGCAACAGCGGCAATACTGGGCAAAGCCTCCCCACGAAAGCCAAGACTGGAAATATTCCCCAAATCACCCAGATTGCTTATCTTGCTTGTGGCATATCGCCGGAAGGCAAGCTCTACTTCTGAGGCGGGAATGCCCGCCCCATTATCACTTACTTTAATCAGCTCTACTCCACCATTTCGTACTTCAATGCTAATCTGAGTGGCCCCAGCGTCAAGCGAGTTCTCCACCAACTCTTTCACCACCGAAGCCGGTCTTTCGATTACCTCTCCGGCAGCGATCTTTGAAACTACCTCTGACTGCAAAACTCGGATTGGCATCGAGCCCATTTTACACGCTTTCGTGTATTCTGTCGAGGGGTTGGTGGGGGGATTCACGAGTTTTTTTTCCATTTTTCTCCAGAGGCGCGAGGATGAGCGCTTGATTTATGGAGTAACTCGACCAGCTGCACATACTTCGGCTAGTAATACTATATTCGGCATCCACCCTCATAGCGCCTTCAAGCTGTGATTTCCAGATTATGGAGATTTGAGCCGTTACCTTGTCGCCTCTTTTATCCTCGCGATGAGCTTCCCGGGCTCCCCTATCAGCTCGGCTATCTCCTCTCTGGGGTAGTTTGCGGGTGGGCCAGGCGGGTAGCGGTCTTCCAGGTAATAGGCCGAAACTACCCTGGCAAAATCCAAGAACTGCTCAAAGGCTTTATCGTGCATTATCGCCTCAGTTACCAGCACGTCCAGGTCGTGGGTCTTCTGGAGTCTCCAGCCTTGAGTCAGTAGATAGCCTTTAAGGCACTTTTCAGCAGCTTGCTGGGCAAGGATAGCGATCGTATCAGTGGGCCCTCCTTGCTGAAGGAGAAGCTCGGCGCTTTGCAGGTCGTGCTCTCCACGCAGGAACCATTCCTCACTGATAGTTTTGTGGTTTGGCTTATCTGGCATAGAGCACTTCTCCTCTGGTCAGGACTTCCTCGACGAAGCCGTCGCCCAAAGCTAGCCGCTCCTGGACCTCTTTAGGGGTATAGACGAGGGGCGAAATAGAAATGCGGCGTCCTGGCTCATATATAAGCCTCTTGACTTCCACAAAGCGGTCAACTCGCCTCTTGTCTGTCTCCTTCACTATGAATAAGTCTATATCGCTATCCTCGATGGGCTTGCCACAGGCATACGAGCCTTAAAGAATGATTTTCTCCGGCTCATACTCCGTCTTGATCTGGTCAACGATCTTCAGAATAAGTTTTCTTAACTTTCTATCTTTGATCATCGCCTATCCCCTCCAGAAATCAAGCCCTTGGTCTCAGACAAGCTGCCGAGTTTCCCCAGTTCCTCCTTCAGGAAAAATCCTAAGCCCGTGCTCTACTTCAGGGTCTCTGAAGACGACATCCAGAATTTCATCCCTAACTGTAGGCATATTTGCCATGATAACTCGAACTGACCCTTGAGTCCTTCTTTTCGCAATTCTAATTTTACACGCTTTCGTGTATTTCGTCAACAACTTAGGAGGGAAAATCCCGATTTCTTGTGATTTTCTCCAAGTGTGCCAGGCTGAGCAGGAGCCTCTTAACTCCGACTCCTTCGAACGCCACAGTAATCTCTTGGTCACCCCTGCCAGGAGAGCAGTTTGCCACTATGCCATCGCCAAATTTGCTGTGGCGAACCCAGTCCCCCTCTTTCAAATTTAGAGTGTCAGGGGAATAGGGTGGAGGTTGAGAAGATGTACGGACTAAGGAACTTAAGCTTTCCTCCCCCCAAAACCCCTTGGTTGTCATCAGATGTGGCGAAATGTCCTGGAGGAAGCGAGATGGCCGGTTAGCTGAGCCACCAAATAGCCTGCGACGGCGGCTGCGCAGGAGGTAAAGTCGCCTCTGTGCTCGAGTCACTCCTACGTAGCAAAGGCGACACTCTTCTTCCATCTCCGCCGGGTCGTCAAAAGCCTTCCTGTAGGGGAGAACGCCTTCCTCCATGCCCACGATAAAGACAACAGGAAATTCTAAGCCCTTAGCCTGATGCAAAGTGGTCAGAGTGACAGCATCGGCTTTTTCATCCAGTTCATCTATGTCCGATACTAGGCTGACTTTTTCCAAGAAGGCATCCAAAGCATCTTCAGGACTGAGCTCGTCATATTCTGAAGCAACGCTTCTTAACTCCATTACATTTTCCCACCTCTCCTCTGCACTCTCTTTACCTAGGATATATTCCTTGTATCCGCTAAGCTCCAATATCCCATCCAGCAATCGAGCCAGATTTAGCTCCTGGCTCTTTACGGCAAGCTCATTGATGAGAGCGATAAATCCGGCTAGAGTTGCAGCAACGCGCGAGGAGAAAGTCTGTCCCTCCACTGCTTGGTTTAACGCATCATAAAGAGAGACATTGTTATCTTTTGCCCAGGCCTGGAGCTTGCCCAGTGTGCCCAAACCAATGCCTCTTGCAGGAACGTTTATTATGCGGCTGAGGCTCACATTATCGTACGGGTTACGAATGAATCTGAGGTAGGCGATGATGTCCTTAATCTCTTGTCTTTGATAAAAGCGGGTGCCGCCAACTAGCTTATAAGGCACCCCATAGCGTATGAAGCTTTCCTCTAGTGCCCGTGACTGAGCATTTACCCGATACATCACAGCGCAGTCTTTGAGCGACACGTGCTCTTGGCTAACCAACTCCTCTATTTCATTGACCACGGATTGTGCTTCTTCCTCCTCGGTGTAAGTCTCAATGACCTTCACCGGCGAGCCGAGTTGGTTATCCGTCCAAAGGGCTTTCGGTTTGCGCTGCACATTTGCCGAGATGATGTCTGAAGCTACCTCCAAGATAGTCTTGGTGGAACGATAGTTTTGCTCTAGAAGCACTACTTTAGCTTCAGGGTAGTCCTTCTCAAAGCTCAAAATGTTGCGCAAATCAGCAAACCTCCAGGAATAAATAGACTGGTCTGGGTCACCAACCACACAGATATTGCGGTGCTTTCCTGCCAATTGTTTTATCAGCACATACTGAGCAAGGTTGGTGTCCTGGAACTCGTCAACCAATATATGCAAATAGCGTGATTGATATCTGTAAAGGATTTCGGGATGACCGTCGAACAGCTGTGCCACCTTCATCAATAAGTCATCGAAATCTACTGCCCCACTTTGACTGAGCAATTCTTGATAGCGTTCATAAACCCTCTGAACTATCTCCTCAAAATAGCTCTGGACCCGTTGATCATGGTCTTGGGGAGTAAAGAGGCGGCTCTTGGCACCACTAATTGCCGATTGTAAAGCACGGGGCGAATATCGCTTAGGATCGAGATTCAATTCTTGAAGGCTCTGCTTTATCAAATTCAATTGATCTTCGCTATCGTAGATGACAAACCTAGGGCTCAGCCCGATAGCTTCACCTTCACGACGCAGAATTCGGGCGCAGATGGCATGGAAGGTGCCCAAGGTTAAAGCCTCAAATCCCTGCCCCAGGAGGTGTTCCAATCTGTCTCGCATCTCACGGGCAGCTTTATTGGTGAACGTAACGGCAATAATACGATGCGGATCAATACCGCAAACTTTCACCAAGTAGGCAACCCTGTGAGTGATCACCCTGGTCTTGCCGCTGCCGGGTCCGGCCAAAATGAGTAGGGTCCCTTCATTGCTTTCTACGGCTTACAGTTGTGCAGGATTGAGAGTGGCTAGAATCTCCAGTAATCAAGAAGGCATTATAACAGCAGGGAGGAAAAGCTCCAATCTTGACAGCGTTTGTGAGAATGATAAACTGTGAGTACAAGAGAACGAGAATTTCAAAGCCAAGCGAGGTAAGTAAAGTGGATTTTGAACTGACAGAGGCCCAGAAGATGCTTAGAGATGGTGCCAGGGAGTTTGCGCGGGGGGAATTCAGTGCAGAGTATGCCAGAAAATGCGATGAGGAACACATTTATCCCAGAGAACTCGTCAAGAAAGCTGGCGAGCACGGCTTCGTTGGAGCTATTTTCCCTGAGGAATATGGCGGGCAAGGGTTAGGATGGTTTGACGTTGCTTTAATTTGCGAAGAGTTCTGTAAAGCTGACTCTACACTTTCAGCGCCAGTCCTTTCATCTGGCTTCGGAACCGAGCAAATTTACCTGTTCGGTAGTGAGGAACAAAAAAGAAAATATATGCCAAAGATTGCAACCGCGGAATGGATTTCTTGCGGAGCGTATACGGAACCTGAAGCAGGTAGCGATGCCGCAGCTATCAGGACAACAGCGGAAAGACAGGGTGATGAATTTGTAATAAATGGTACGAAAACGTTTGTCACAAATGCTGGCGTTGCAGATTTCGGTGCCATATCATGCGTCACAGATAAGAATGCTCCCCGCTATCGCAATATGAGCATTATCCTTGTGGACGATTTGCAGAATAGGAAAGATGTGCAGATATCCGATTTAGGCAGAAAAATGGGCATAAACGCTTCGCTTACAGGTGAAATTGCATTTACGGACTGTCGGGTTCCTGTATCAAACCTCGTCGGAAAGGAAAGCAACGGATTTATGCAGGCAATGACGTTCTTTGATGTGACGAGGATTACGGTGGCCGCGATGTCTACTGGTATCGCACTAGGCGCGTACGAGAGGACATTGGTATACATAAGACAGAGAAAGCAATTCGGTCAAGCAATCGGAGCGTTCCAGGCAACCCAATTCAAGATTGCTGAAATGGCAACAAAGATCGAGGCGGCAAGAAACCTGGTGTATAAGGCGGCGTGGTTCATCGATAAGGGCCAGCCTGATGTAATTCTATCGTCAATGGCAAAATGGTTTGCAGCCAGAATTGCAGTGGAGGTCTGTGATGAGGCAATACAACTACACGGTGGATATGGATACATGTGCGACTTCGACGTCGAAAGGTTTTACAGAGACGCCAAAATCCAGGAGATCTATGAGGGCACGAAGGAAATAGAGAAATACACTATGGGGAGAGCTATCATAGGGAAGTTATGAGCAGTGTGGTTTAGTTGTGGTGACATCGTGACCGATGTAGGTTTATTTTATTCCTTGGTGTGTCAGAGCTTGGAAGGTCAGCTTTAGCTATCGTGAGTTTCATTTCGATAGGATAGCTAAGACAATAAAAATTTAAACGAAGGAGGGAAGATGGAATATTTAGAGGACCAAGAAGAAAAGAGGATTCAAGCTCTGGAGCCTGGTGATAAATTCACAACTAGGTGGGGGACGATGAGCGAGGGGATGATTGATTCCTTCGTTCGTCTGCTTGGCCTGGACCACCCGCTTTTCCTTAGCGATGAATATGCCAAGAAATTGGGGTTCAAATCCCGTGTATCAACCGGAATACTAACCTTTGGCTACATGATGGGGTTGCTTTACAAAGCTGGATTGCTACGTGACGGGATATATATGGGAACCGACAAATGCACTCATAGGCTTCCAGTTTTTCCCGGAGACATGATTAGAGGTGAGATCGAATTACTTGACAAACGGGTGACCTCGAAGGGAGACCGCATTGTCGTCCACTATCATTGGCAGGTTAGAAATCAAAACGATGAGATAGTGAGCGACGGGATAAATACTTGCATGTTCCCCGCGACTTGGTAGCTAGGCATCAATGTCGCAATCTTGCTGGCTTGTGGCCAAGCGCAGAAACAGACGTTCTTAAGGTACTGGGCAGGTACAAGAGGATGGCAAATCAAGCCAAATCGTGTAATTTTGAATAAAGGAGGGGAAATGAAGAAAGCGCTAATGGGCATAATAGTCGTCTGCTTGATAGCTCTAGTGGCAATTCCTGCCTGCGCACCAGCAAAACCTCAGGTGGAAACGATAAAGATAGGAGTTATCGGACCAATGGCATTTGTCCAAGGGGAGCACCATTGGCATGGAGCGGAAATGGCGAGGGACGAAATAAACGAAGCCGGTGGTATAAAGGTGGGGGAGCTTATGATGCCGATAGAGTTGGTTAAGGCCGATTCAAATGAGATGCTCAGCGTCCCCGATGCGACGGCGGCAATGGAAAAGGCCATAGCGATTGATAACGTTGACTTCTTGGTCGGTGGCTTCAGGACGGAGGCGGTTCTTGCCATGCAGGATATTGCCATGGACCACGAGAAGATTTTCCTGGGCTGTGGTGCCTCGCATCCAGAGCTATGTGCGAGGGTGGCACAGGATTATGATAAGTACAAGTATTGGTTCAGAGTCACGCCCATAAATGCTGAGTACCTAGCCCAAGTCAATTTCCTTATTCTAGGAATGGTGATAAGCGTGGTAAAAGACGGGCTTGGCATTGAGAAGCCAAAGGTAGCCCTACTGATGGAAAAGGCGGTGGCGGCAGAGCCCTTAGTCGATGCTGCTCGCATGTACCTTCCCGCAATGGGTGTCGAGATTGTCGGGGAGTGGAGGCCATCTCCTACGGCTACCGACGTGACAGCCGAGTTGTCAGCGATAAAGAATGCCGGGGCTCACATAATCTTGACCTACCTCTCAGGCCCGGTGGGCATTCCCTATGCCAAGCAATGGGGAGAGCTCGAAATCCCGGCAGCTTCGGCAGGGATTAACGTGGAAGCCCAGAAGATGGGATTCTGGGAAGCCACTGAAGGGAAAGGCAACTACGAGCTGACCATGAATATGTACGCTCGCGTGAAACAGACAGATAAGAGCATTCCCTTCTATGACAAGTTTCTTGCGGAGCGTGGCGAGTTTCCTACCTATAATGCCGGTACTTACGACGCCATATACATATTAAAGGAAGCTATTGAAAGGGCAGGTACTCTAGACTCCGATGCTGTTGTCGCTAAACTGGAAGAGACGGATTATCTCGGAGCCTCCGGTAGAATGGCATTCATGCCAAACGATACGGATATACCCCACGATATAATCTGGGGCCCTGGG
>JAUVWD010000071.1 GCA_030604285.1 Chloroflexota bacterium | reverse complement strand
TCTGAGCTACAGGGGCAAGTGGAGATAGGGGGATTCGAACCCCCAACCTCTGCGATGCGAACGCAGCGCTCTCCCAACTGAGCTATACCCCCACAATTTGAATTCTAACAGAAGTGGAAAAACCAGTTCAATCCGCTGTTCAGTCTCTTGTTTCTATCAGTTCTATCAATGTTCCACAAGCAGACTTGGGATGAATAAAAATGTATGCCCATGTGCCTTCCCCTAGCGGATTCTTCATCTCTATGGGTTCCTCAGGGATGAGCTTCACCCCCTTCGCTTTCAGCCTGCTCACCATCTCTTTTAGATTGGTGACCTTGAAGGCAATGTGATTTAACCCTTCGCCTCTGCTTTCAATGAATTTTGCTATCACACCTTCAGGACTCGTTGACTGCACAAATTGAAGCTGAGTTCCTGATATCCTTTCAGACCTTACTTTCATGTTCTTGTTCGCCATGTCCCACTCGGTTTCAAATCTCATGCCAAACAGGTCTTTGAATGCGGCTACCGCTTCTCCCACGTCCTTAACAGCGATCACCACTTCTTCTATATTCTCTATATTTGACTCGTTCATCTAAGAAGCCCCGTCTTCTCATAGATCAAAGCTTGAGCAGGGCTGCCTCTGCGGCGTTTACAATGGGGTACGGTATAGGTGATGGGGTGAAGAAAGGATGGGTGCCGTATTGAAAAGTAGCCACCTGGTTAGCCGTCATTCTGTTTTGGATCAAAGCTGCCAGCACATTGACGACTTCCCCCACAGTTAAGCCGCCGCAAACCTGACCACCCAGGATTTCTTGAGTTGCTCTCTCGAACACCAACTTCACTCCAAATTCCTTAGCGCCGGGCATAGAGCCTGGATGCTTATCCGGGGTTTTTACTTCACTTGTAACAATATCAAAGCCTGCCGCTTTTGCCGCTGCCTCGGTAAGGCCTGCCATGCCCACACCTGAATCCCCTATTATGGTGGCAAAGCTTCCAATTACCCCTTCGTTCCTCCTTTTCAGTTCAAACAGGTTGGCACCGACAATTCTGCCTTCAGTGCAAGCAATAGAAGCAAGCCTTAGAGCAGAAGGCTTCTTCGTGAAAAAAGAGCTCTTCTCGGCGCAGTCTCCAAGGGCAAAAATGTCCTTGTCACTGGTCCTGCCGTATTCATCAACCCATATGGCTCGCGTCTCCCCCATTTGAAGGTCTGCTTTTTGAGCCAGTTCGGTATTTGGACGCGCTCCGAGACCTATGAATACCAAGTCTGTCTTCAGTTCCTCCCCGCTAGCGAGCTTGACTCCGGTGACTTTCTTCTCTCCTAAGACTGCTTCTACCTTATCGTTTGTCATGATATTAATCCCTGCTTCCTTCAGTCTACTCTCCGCCACGGTGCAGAAATCCTCGTTGAAGACAAGCTGAAGGTAGTGAGGCAACATCTCCACAATGGTGACATTCAGTCCCCTTTTCCTGAATTCGTCGGCGAACTCAAGCCCGATGAATCCACCTCCAATAATGGCTACATCCTTAACCCCCTCCAACGTTTTGAGCAATCCGTTGAGGTAATCTACGTCCTTTATGGCACAGAAGACATTTTCCAAATCCTTGCCCGGGATGGGAATGATAATCGGCGCCGACCCGGTAGCTAACACTAACTTTTCATATCCTATGGACTTCCCACTTGCGGTGCTAACCGTTTTCGCCTCCCTATCTATGGAAGTGGCTTCATCAACGATCAAGTCAATATTGTTTCCCGAGAGCAATGCGTCTGGCATTATGTTTTTCTCCGGTGCCCCCACCGTTCCGAAAATGTAAGGGATTCCACAGGGAACCAGCACTTGTCCCTCTTTCTCTTTCCGCATAACGGTTACCTTGGCGTCCTTGTAGTGTCTCCTTGCTGTCATGCCAGCAACAATTCCTCCTGCGCTGCCACCTATGATTAGTACGTCTGTCTTCTCCACTTCCCCTCCTTTTTGTTGAGATAAGAAGACTCCGAGCGTGAAAAGTATACCTAGCTGATGTTACCTGAGTCAATTACTTGTTTCGCTTCAGCAAGGCTGATATACTAGCCGCAAACCCGTGGATTACGAGACTGTTATTGGCCTAGAGGTTCATGCGCAGCTACTAACCAAGAGCAAGATGTACTGCTCTTGCAGCACCGATTACGCCAACGCGCCACCTAATACTCATGTTTGTCCCATCTGCTTGGGTATGCCTGGCGTTCTGCCTGTCATTAACGCGAAGGCAGTGGAATATACGGTGATGACTGCCTTGGCGCTGAATTGCACCATTCCTGAATGCACCAAGTTTGACCGCAAGAATTACTGTTACCCTGACTTAATGAAAGGCTATCAGATTTCCCAGTATGATGCTCCTATTGGGAAGGAGGGATGGCTGGCTATTGACAGCAACGGAACTACAAAAAGAATCAATATCACTAGAGTGCATCTTGAGGAAGATGTGGCCAAATTGTGGCATAGAGGAGACTACAGCCTTATAGACGTTAGTCGCTCCGGGGTTCCGTTGATGGAGACGGTCAGCGAACCGGAGATCAACTCCCCGGAGGAAGCTCGAAGCTATCTTGTAGGACTACGCAATATCCTCCGTTACCTAGGGGTGTCTACGGGTAATATGGAAGAGGGCAGTTTTAGATGTGATGCCAACATAAGCATTCGCCCTAAAGGGAGCAAGGACCTTCTACCCAAGGTAGAAGTCAAGAATATGAACAGCTTCAAAGCAGTTTATCAGGCTATGGAATACGAATCTAAGAGGCAGAGAAGAGCGCTTGAAGCAGGCGGCAAGCTTGTGCAGGAGACAAGGGGATGGGTAGAAGAAAGGGGTGTAACGGTAACGCAAAGGAGCAAGGAATATGCTGATGACTACCGATACTTCCCCGAACCGGATTTGCCACCTTTGATTTTCGATAGAAAATGGATAGAGGAAATTAGAGCAAAGCTCCCCGAATTACCTGAAGCCAGAAGGGAACGCTTCATGGCTCGATACGGCTTGCCTTTGTATGATGCTAAGCTCTTGACGAGTTCTAAACCATTGGCCGATTATTTCGAAACTTGCCTCAAATTAGTTGATCACAGTAAGGCAAAGATGGTGAGCAATTGGCTGTTGGGGGACTTCAGCCGATTGCTTAATGCTGCTAACATTGAGATTGAGAACGCTAGAGTGAGCCCGGACCTCTTAGCCGAGATGCTTAGCTTAATAGACAAGGGGACGGTTAGCGGGCCAGCAGCCAAAGCGGTATTTGAAGAGATGTTTTACACCGGAAAGAGAGCTAGCGAAATCGTAGCTGAAAAAAAGCTCAGCCAGATTAGCGATTCCTGCGAGCTAAGGAAAGTAGTAAAGCGAGTTGTGGCAGATAATCCAAAAGCAGTGGCAGATTATAAAGCTGGCAAGCAGCAAGCATTGACCTTTGTTACCGGGCAAGTCATGAAAGCCACCAGAGGAAGAGCCAATCCTGCCTTGGTGAAGGACATTCTCATAGACGAACTGGGAGGTAAATAAGTTGCCCACTTTTCTCAGTGTTGCACAGATATTAGTATCCATAGCCTTCATTTTGACTATCTTGTTTCAACTACATGGCGGGGGCATAGGAGGTATCTTCGGGCAAGCCGATTCTGTCTATCGAACACGGCGTGGCATGGAAAGAACCTTATTCAAGCTTACCATCATCCTCTGTGTCACTTTCGTCATTTTTGCCATATTAATCGCCAACCTCGCCAAACCCAGCCCCTGAGAATAATGGATGGCTCCTATAATAACCCTGACCACTGATTTTGGCTTCGGTGATGCTTACGTCGCCGTCATGAAAGGAGTCATTTTGAGCA
Source organism: Chloroflexota bacterium (assembly GCA_030604285.1). Classification (GTDB taxonomy): domain Bacteria; phylum Chloroflexota; class Dehalococcoidia; order GIF9; family AB-539-J10; genus JADFUX01. Next base: position 963 of record JAUVWD010000071.1, on the reverse strand, counting down.
CTAATCCTGAGGCTAACATCATTGACATTACCCATTCCATCAAGCAACAGAATATTCTCCAAGCTGCCTTTATCCTCAATACTGCCTATCGCTATTTCCCCAGGCAAACAGTCCATGTGGCAATTGTCGACCCTGGGGTGGGCAGCGAACGTCAGGGGATAATACTGAAAACTCCTTCAGCTCTTTTCGTCGCTCCTGATAATGGCATTCTCAGCTATGTGATTGATGATCTATGCCCTAAAGAAGGCCGTGGTGAAGGCCGGTTAGCTCAGTATCCTGAAAGCCTTGAGACAGTCACACTCATGAAGGGACTCGAAGCCGTGGCTATTACTGACCCACGTTTTTGGAGGCATCCGGTCAGCCCCACCTTTCATGGGAGGGATATTTTTGCTCCAGTCGCCGCTGGCCTTTCCCTGGGAATATCACCCTACGAATTTGGGGATAAGACCAATTCCCTTCATGTTCTCCCCATCCGGCAGCCAATTTTGGATTCACGAGGTGACTTAACTGGCCAGATTCTACATGTTGACAGCTTTGGCAACTTAATAACTAATATCAAGAGCAGCGACCTGCCACACAGGGATATCATTATTCAGGCAGGGAGAGAATATATTAGGGGATTGAACCGCTACTACGACGAGGGAGAAGGGCTGATGGCTATTATTGGGAGCAGCGGTTACTTGGAAATATCGTTGAAGAATGGAAGAGCAAGTGACTTTCTCAGCATGACGCTGGGAGATGAAATAAAGGTGATATTACCTAATGATGGGTAGGAAATGCCAATCGGGATTACTACTTTAAGCGAAAATACCGCCACCAGACTCGGGGTTCTTGCCGAGTGGGGGTTGAGCATTCTAATTCAAGTAGACGATTATGGAATTCTGTTGGATGCGGGACAAGGTGTTTCAACAGCTTACAATGCAACTGTCTTGGGGATGGATCTGTCACGAGTTGAAAGAATTG
>JAUVWD010000067.1 GCA_030604285.1 Chloroflexota bacterium | reverse complement strand
CCGTTTAGCTTCTTCAAAAATAACAGCCCCGCCATACATCAGGCCAAAGACGACAGCCGTTACCCAAGGCACTGCTGCTCGAGTTGACAGTCCGAGAATTCTCATCAAAGGCTTGGAAAAATTGAACAAATATTCGGTCCACCCTAACGACCTTAAGGACTCCAGGATAAGCATGACTGTCATGATAATCACAAAAATTTTGATGAGCAGACCTATCATATCCAGAGCCCAGACCCTCAAAACTTCAACGAGCGGCGTTTGAACCATAAGATTGTCCGGTACAGCAATGCTCTCGGTAGTGTCACCAAGAAATTGAGAAATAATCAGCACGGTTAGAATAGCCACGCTAATACGAACCAGGGTTATCTTAGCGATGTTGATACCAGACCTGAATTGAATGATTCCCTCAGCGATAAGATTATGAGCAATCAGGGTAAATACAGCAATCAATGTCATCTGCTCGGTGGTGAAGGGGAGAACCGCCATGGCAGCGATGACGGCGTAAACGTTTATTATCATTCCGCTAATAATGGGCAGTGCTGCTTCGCTAGGCAAGTTGATCAGTCTCATTAAAGGATTTAACAAAAAATCTGCCCGATACAGCCAACCACTCCACTGAATAAGAGCTACGAGAAAAGAAATAGGGACGATGATTTTGCACATCCAAACGAAACTGCCCCACCCCTTTCTGATTCCCATGCGGAAACCACTTCTTAATTTAGCGCGAAAATCAGATGTCCTTGCCTTTGCTGTTTTCATCTTCATACTGGGCAGGTCTTCCACAGAATCAGGATAAGCACTAAGAATGCTGCCTTTTCTGGAGGAAATCACCTATGAAAATACTCTGCTTGCAAAAACTTCCCGGGCACTACGGTGCCAAGCTTATTGCCGGCTAGCAACTGGCTATCATTATAAAGCAAATAATGCTTACTTTCCTAGAAGATGGATTGACAGTAAGGCCTCATTGAACTACGATTTACGTTAGCAGCAATTAAGGTCGACTTGGCATGAATAAAGCCAAAAATTCAGGAGGGAAGGGTTGAAAATTGTCAGTGCCCAGGAGCTCAAAGAGATTGCAGTCAAAATCTTAACCACAATAGGGGTCCCGGAAGGGGATGTAACTTTGATTGCTGACCATCTGGTCGAGGCAAACCTCCGGGGCCGCGATTCTCACGGCGTTTTTCGTCTACCAGCTATAGTAAAAGGCATAAAGAAAAAGGCGATAAGCACCCGAGCTGCTGTAGAACTTATTCAAGAAACTGCTGCCATGGCGCTGCTTGATGCAAATCAAGGCATCGGGCAGATTGTATCAATGAAAGCCATGCTTCTGGCAATGAAAAAGGCACGCCACAGTGGCATAGGAATTGTAAGTGTGAGAGGCGCTTCTCACATAGGCTTCCTTGGTTACTATACAGAATATGCAGCAAAGCAGGGGATGATCGGTATTGCATTCACCAACACCGAGCCTGCCGTAGCTCCTACTGGCGGGGCTGAGCCTATACATGGAACCAATCCGATAAGCATTGCACTTCCAACCAGAGAAGAGCCGATTGTGGTTGATATGGCAGTAAGTGTAGTTGCCAGAGGGAAAATTATGGAGTCCCTGCAGAAGGGACATAAGATACCTAAGGGATGGGCGGTCGATAGCGAAGGAAGAGAGACTGAGGAGCCGGCGGCGGCATTGGCAGGCTCATTGCTCCCGATTGGTGGTCCTAAAGGCTATTGCTTAGCCTTTGCTTTCGATGCCTTAACCGGTGCCTTAGCTGGAGCATCGGTGGGATTAGATGTAAAGGGGACGGTACATACTGAGGAAGTCTGCACAAAGGGCGATTTGTTTATCGCTATCGAGCCGCAGATGTTTTGTGGTTTGGAAAGCTTTCTGGAAGGAGTAGAGCGGCTAAAGGAGCAAATCAAGAGGTGTAAGAGAGCCCCTGGAGTTGCCCAAATCTATTTGCCTGGGCAACCAGAGAAGACGACTCGCTTGAAAAGGAGCCAGGAAGGTATTCCAGTTGACGAAAGGCTCTGGAAAGAGTTGAAGGAACTTGCTCAGTTTTAACCTGTCTCCTCAAGCGCTCTCTTCAGGGTGTCCGCCCGCAGACCACACCTAAGTGCTTCCAATGCCAGAACATCCTCTGGCGCTATATTTCCCAGGTTGACATTCAGACCGAACCTCAGGATGAGGTATAGCTGCTGGTTCTTCAAAGGTGCTTCCCATAGCAGGTTGTTAACATCGTCAACCCCAGAGACAATACTGTCCACTTGGGATTCTTCAACCGCCCCCGAGGCGTCATAGATGCCCACTCCCTTGCCTGCTTCACGTGCCTCCACGATGACTTTGAAAGCACCCGCTTCAATATCACTTTTAATCAGTTCACACATTTTGGCTATAGGTATCTCATCCTTGGGGTCTTTCTTGCCTACCTCGGAGATCACTTTGAGTCCTTTGTCAATAGCTTTCTGGATTATCCCCTTGCGAGCTTGGTCTGGTATCTCAATAGTGCCATCGGAGATCTCAATTGCATTGAATCCCAATTCTTTAGTTCGCTGCAGATACTGGTCGTAGACTCCCTGAGCTACCGCCACTTCCATGAAGGTGCCACCAGGAAAGATGTCGACCTGCGCCTCCCTTACTACCTCAATTTTCTCTCGCAGGAGTTTTTCATCATAGAATGCAGAGGTGCCAAAGGTTAACTTGAGGCCATCAATATAGTCAGCGCTAGTGGCCATCAAATCCTTGGTAGCATTAATGCCTAGACCTTTGTCAATGACCATAGTAATACCTGCTGTGCGCCCGCTGGGATACTTAGAAGTCCTCCCCTTAACTGGCATTTGAAAGGTATTTTCCCATGCTTTTATCATACATTCCCTCCCTTTTATATTTTTATATTCCCTCCATGCAGTTTCTAGTTCCGGCAAGGATTGTCTTAACCCTTTTGATTTCAAAGTCATCGCCGGCAGCGAATCTTTCCACGGCTTTGAGGCGCTTCCGCATAAGGTGAGGGGTATCCAAGCTGCCGATAGGGATTGACCCGTAAAGAAGGACAGTCCCGGCAATCTTTTCCGTGGCGTTGCCAAAGAGCATCATAATTAGCTTCCGCTCATCAGTGATATCCTCTATGATGGCAGTATCACGCCCGGCCTCTATTCTAGGGAAGAGAAGCGTTACACGAGGGTTGACAATTATATCTTCCTCGGTGGTAACGCTGTGCAAATCGGCAACCACCTTTGTACCCCAAACGTCTTCAACCCTGGGTAATTCCAGCTTTAGCCTCTGAGTTGCCTCGGGGAAGTCATAAACCAGATTGCCAATGCGCACATTATCCAGAAGTGAGCCCTTGAAGAAGACGCAGCCTTCTGGCCCAAACTGAAAGTGTGTCATTTCAGTGGCAAAAATCTGGTAGCCACGCCTTAGACCTTCAAGCAGCAAGACCGTTTTGCCAGCGCCCGGACCACCTAGTATAAGGATGAGCTCGTTTTGCCAGGGAATATACATTGCCGATGCATGGAAACCAAATACATCGTGGTATCTTTCTAGAGTTGTTAGAGCGTACTTGAAGAACAGCCCCATATTGCCGAAGAGACCGTAGCGTCTATCTACCATCTTGGCGTCTAGCTCACCAAGGTTGCCCGCCACCCACATTTCCTTGTCCGTAACAGCAACCGAGGGGGGGATAGATAGTAGGTCACACATGTAAATATAGGCATCCAAATTCTGTTCAAAAGCAACGTCCCTGATTTGGTATTCATTGGTCAAAAGCGACTGCAAGACATCAGTTGCCTCGAAAAACTCCGGGTTAAATATCAACTCTGGATTGTTCGACACAATGCCGAACCTAGCCTTGATAATCTGAATAGCACGTTTGTAGAGCTTGACTTTCTGCGCTGTTATTGAAATGCTTGGCTCTGGCTTCATTTCCCGCTACTTCTTTCCTTCGACAAAGTACAAACTAACAAGCAGTTTTTGCTGGGGGTGAAAAGTTCACAATGCCTCTCGGGTTCGCAAGGATTAGAGGCACATCCATTTCAACCTTTCATCTTGACTTGCTCGAACACCTTCGTCAATGATGTGTCTTCGTCTAAGGTTATATTCATTAATTGGTTATTCTGGTTGTGTTCAAAAGTTGGTTATTTTTCAGTCCACTTAGAACAAAAATCATAGCAACATCCGCCTGTCTTGTCAACAAGACATCTGTTGACAAACTCTCGGCAGTAGCGACAAAAGAGCCTCTCAAAATTCCCCCGGTCAAGGTCACGGACAGTCTTCCTGACAGGTCTTTTAGTGGCATACTACCCCCTTCTAGCCACAAAGAAGGGTTCCCCCGCACCTTTTTGCGTGGCTGGTTCTGTTTGGGCTATAGCGTATTATCAGGCTTTTGCTGGTTGTTTGGCTCGGCTGGGCTTGCTCGGCTTGCCCTTTATCATCGGGATTAGCCAAAGCTATAACATTATCGCTAATGGTAAGGTCTATGGGCTAGGCTTTACGGTCCTGCGGCTGCCGTTACCTGGTGTGTACTTGTGATTCCGTGAGGCAACCCATGATAGAAATTCCCTGATGTGGTGGGCATCAATCCATTCAATATTGTCTGGCCAACCCTGACTTCGGCAGTGATTGAGGAAGTGACTTAGAAGCTTGTAGTAGTACTCATGCGTTCGAACCGCCCGCCCTTCGGCTTGGAGAGAGAATAAAAATCCCCGCAGCGCATTTTGCAAGCCAATTTGTCTTTTGGTACCTTTCACCTTTCATTGCGGTCGGCACGGTGTTGTTAGTCATCCGGTTGCTTTCACACTCAGTTCAGCTTGGTGGTGAGCCGCACAGGACTCGAACCTGTAACCTGCTGATTAAGAGTCAGCTGCTCTACCATTTGAGCTAGCGGCCCACATCTAATCTCAGTTTAGCAAACCTCGGGTTCCTATGCAACTCAGAGCTTTAAGATTGTTTATCATCCTCACCCCCCTTTCTT
>JAUVWD010000007.1 GCA_030604285.1 Chloroflexota bacterium | reverse complement strand
GTAAAAGGCGCTAGGTGAATCAGTCCATCACAGTGCTCTCGCGCGTAAACTACTTTCTCACCTACTAATTCCCAACCATCGCCGCCAACATCACGCTTGAGATAAGGCATGACTGCTTCATGAACTTCCTTCCACTCGTCTATCCCTAATGGGTTAAGGAACAGGCTATATTTGACCCATCGCGAAATACTCATAGTCCGCCTCACTTCTACTCCCAATTTACCCAGTTCCACTTCTATATCCATATTGGCAAACGGTTCGAGAACAACATAAATCTCACCAACTATGCCAACTTTGATTGGGGCAACGGTTGCATTTTGCGGCACTCGATTCAACCTTTCAATAAATCCCTTAGTCAGATGCTTGACTTCCTTGCCCTTTCTAGCGTCATCAATAGCCCCAATGGCCTCCCGATAGATTTGGTTAGCTTTCCCCTTGTCTAGTTCCACCGCCCTCACCTTGTGAACCACCTTTTCTATCTTATCCAAAGCAAATAGCTTACCCATGCCAAAGCGGAAGCTTGAAATAATCTTGGGCCAAGAGGCACCGCTACTCATGCTCTTTAGGACGTGCAGGATGCTGGCAAGCTTGTGGCGAGACACATCAATAGTGAGAAAGTGGACATGGTAGTCTAAATCATGAAGGATTTGCTCTTGGTCTTTGGCATAGTAGCCCAGTCGGCAAATGCCGGTACCCCTTGCCTGAAGCAAGGTGTCCGCCCCCAGTTCACAGGCTTCAATCAATTTGCCCAAGGTAAGCTTGAATGGCAAACAAGCTTCCTGCGGTGAGTATTTGACCCCAAGATTCAGCGTTCTATGGCTAGTCGGCGGCGGAATTATCAACTCTTTATCAGTAGCGCCCAATCTCTGACCCATGGCTCTTACAGGAATATGCACGTTGCCGAAATGAGGCACACCTACGCGCATATCCTTTTCCTCCGCTCAACCATATCGAGGAAAGCCTCTAGACGGGTAACTAACCCCCCTTCACTAGTATGCTCATCTAGACTGAGGTGTAGAAAGGGGGTTTTGAGTTCCCTTGCTCTGCGCTGAACCACGTTTATCAGCATCGAATCGGGACCGTACCCGAAGACGGCCACGCTTATGATACCATCAACTTTTGCTTCTAGATAGCATTCTCCCGCCCCAATTATGTCGGCTTCAAAGCTCCAATGTTGCTTACCTACCAAGCTTGTCATAGCAATATAAAGCGCCTCTTCACCTACCATTTCGGGAGTCAGAATCTCGCCTCCCATTGCCTGTAGCCGAAAAATGAGCCGATGGTTAATATAGTCATCATAGATAACGTAGGGATGCCCGATAATGCCAATTCTTAAGCTCGGAAGCATGTTATCGCCGGGATCCACCTCTTCCTTGCTTTGATATATCCCTTCGAGCGCTTGAATAGGTGTAATCCCCTCCCTGGACATTCTGTTACTGTAGGCTAAGTTGACCTTCCACGCCTCCTCGACTGCTTTCTTGACCTTGCCTTTGTCAGAGGTAAAATAGCGTCCCAAGGTATAGATAATTTGGTATAACCTGCGCCGACCTTGATTCAAATCTATCTCCGGATCAAGGATAGGAGGACATTCCGGTATCAATGCTTTGGTCATGTCGGGCAAGCCAAGGAATTTGGAACAATGATAGGCTTTTCTTCCCAGACTGCGGATAGCTGGAATGAACACGCAATCACACTTTTCTACCAAGAACTTAACGTGACCAAAGAAGACCTTTACTGGCAGGCAAGTCTCACCAACCGCCCTGGAGGCACCAGAACTTAGTATAGCCTTGTTGGTCGGCGGGGATACTACCGTTTCTGCGCCCAACCCCTCAAAAAAGGCCTTGCACATGGGATAATATTGATAATAATACAACGCCCGTGGGATGCCTACCTTAATCATGAGAGCTGTAGAATTCTTGTTTAATCTTGTGCAGCGTTTCAGGCTTGTCCAGAATATCAACCACGGTCGCTGCCATTGCCTTAGCCGCGTCCAATAGTCCTTCATGGCCAGCTTCAGAGGCTGCAGCCTGAGCGAACTCCGGCGTGTGTATCACTACTTCAGGGGCAGCAATAGCTACTGAGGGATGTACGCTAGGCACTACTTGGCTCACATTTCCCATGTCTGTGCTGCCGAAGCCAAAGCGAGGGTCAAAGGCTTCCACATGGCGTCCCAGCGACTGCAAATTCTCGCCAAACAACTCGGCCAAGGTCACATTGTTCTTCATGGGTGAGTAACTCCTCTCTCCCCAATTGTACTCAAGCTTGGCTCCGGTAGCTAGAGATGCTCCCTTAAAGCAATTGAGCACTTTTTCTTTCAGTTCATCCAAGTAGAGTTTGTCAAGCGCCCGTATCAGGAATTTAGCAGCGCTATGAGCAGGCACTATATTAGGTACCTGCCCACCATCGGTGATTATGCCATGAATTCGGGCCTCCGCTTTTATGTGCTGGCGCAGCGAATTTACAGAATTAAAGGCTAGAATCAAGGCTTCGAGAGCATTTACGCCCTTGTACGGTTGGGCAGCAGCGTGTGCTGGCTTACCGATGAATTCCACCTCCAAGGAAGTGCAGGCAAGCATCTCCGTGGTTACCATGTTCCGTGTGTTAGGATGAACCATCATTGCCACGTCTATTTCCTCAAAGACGCCCGCTTCCACCATGTCTATTTTGCCGCCAAAGCCTTCCTCTCCAGGAGTGCCCAAAACTACAATGGTGCCTCCTAATTGATCAATAGCCAGCTTGCTAGCTACACCTGCACCCACTGCTGAAGCAGCTATTATATTATGCCCACAGCCGTGGCCTATTTGAGGTAAGGCATCATATTCAGCAAGCAAGGCAATTCTTGGACTCCCTTGACCATAAGTTGCTTGAAAGGCTGTGGGCAAGCCGGCAACAGTGCTCCGCACACGAAATCCATTGCTGCCGAGGAAATCAATAAGCCAGGAGGATGCTCTTTTCTCCTCAAAGCTAAGCTCAGGGTTATCGTGAATCTTAAGGCTTAATTGGACAAGCTCCTGACGCCGTGCATCTACCTCGTTTCTTAGCTTTGTCTTTAGTCCTTCTAGCTCCAATGCTTGAAACCTTTGCAGGCGACTATTATACTTTACTGTTTCCCCAGATTTCTAGGCGCTTATGAAAGTAGAGAAAATAACAGAAAGTCATTTCAAGGGCTTAATAAATGTGGCTCAATTGCTGAAGGAGCCTGTCGGCTCTAGCCGCAAATACGACATACGCCAGATAGGCAATGAGCAAGCGGAGAGTTCTATTGAAGGGGAGCTGACGCTAGTTCGGAGCGGTCAAGGGATTTTGGTTCGGGGCCAGTTAGCCATTAAAGTAGGGCTTGTATGCAGTCGCTGTCTAAATGTTTTCCCCAGCTCCGTAAATCTTAATATTGAGGAGGATTTCCTGGCTACCACTGACGTATTTGACGGTTTGCCTCTTGCTTCATGCGAAGAATCCCCCAACTCCACAATTGATAGTAATCATATGCTTGATGTAGGAGAGGCCATTCGTCAATATACTCTGCTGAATCTGCCTGTGAAACCACTATGTAGACCCGATTGTGCTGGAATAAAGGAGATGGATTGATATGGCTCTACCTAAGAAAAAGTATGCCAAAGCACGCCAGGGAAAGAGGCGCAGTCACCTCAAGCTGGCTTTGCCTGCCCTGGGTGAATGCCCCCAGTGCCATAGTATTAAGCTAGCCCACCATGTTTGCCCTACCTGCGGTAGCTATAATGGTAGGCAAGCAATTGAGGTCAAAGCTCCAAAGAGAAAAGCAAGCTGAGAATATGGCTGAGGAAGCTAAAGTAGCTTTTGTCTTCCCGGGACAGGGCTCACAAAATGTGGGCATGGGGAGAGATCTACATAGCAGCTATTCTGCAGCTAAAGAAGTTTTCAATGAAGCCGACGCCGCTTTAGGCTTCCCCATCTCTCATCTATGTTTTGAAGGTCCTGAAGAAGAACTGATGAAGACAAACAATGTGCAGCCAGCGGTCTTAGTAACTAGCCTGGCTTGCCTCAGGGCAGTTCAGCAAAGTAATAGTCAATTGCCATTGCCCAGCTTTGTCGCCGGACATAGCTTAGGCGAATACACTGCTTTAGTTGCTGCCAATGCACTTAGCCTGGTTGACGCTCTGCTTCTAGTTCGGGAAAGGGGAAGATTAATGTATGAAGCTGGGGAAAAAAATCCAGGCGGCATGCTAGCCATAATTGGGCTTGACACAGGGACGATCGAGGATATCTGCCTTCAAAGCGGAACCGATATCTCCAACATCAACTGTCCTGGTCAAACTGTAATCAGCGGCAGCATCGAAGCTTTGGCAAAGAGTAAAACTCTGGCCAAGACGAAAGGTGCCCGCGGACTCGTTCCTTTAAAGGTAAGTGGGGCATTTCACTCATATCTAATGGAGCCCATCATAAGTGAATTTAGTGAAATCATCTCCAATTTCGCGTTCCACCCGCCAGCAATTCCTGTAATAGCTAACGTGAGCGCTCGACCCCTTAATGACGTTGATTCGATAAGGGAAGAGCTTGTGAGGCAGCTTCGCTCGTGTATTCAGTGGCAGCATTGCGTGGAATACATGATTCATAACGGGGTTACTGCCTTTTGCGAGATAGGCCCTGGAGTGGTGCTCAGCAATTTGATCAAGCGAATTAGTCCCGGCGCACAAATTCTCAATGTGTCGGGGGTTGATAGCGTCGCCCAACTAGGAAATCTGGCAGTATCAAATTGACTATGGGTTTCAGGCGAGAGGCTAGAATCATTGCCCTTCAAACACTTTATGAGCTTGATTGCACCAAACACAGGGCGGAGGAGGTCCTGCCTCGTTTAGCAAATGAGAAAGCCTTGCTTCAGGAGGCCTTTAGCTTCAGTCAGTAACTTGTGCAAGGAGTGCTGCAGAATAGACTTACGCTTGATGATGTGATTGGCCGATTTGCACCAGCCTTCCCTGTAGAACAAATGGCTGTTATTGATAGAAATATCCTGCGTCTTGCCATCTTTGAAATCTTATTTGACGATAACACTCCGATTAAGGTAACTATAAATGAAGCTGTAGAGCTAGCCAAGGCTTTCGGCAGTGCTTCTTCACCACGGTTAATCAACGGGGTACTTGGTTCGGTAGTGACCCAACATGGTCAGAGAGATAAATCTGCAAATTGAATCAAGGAGGCAATGAGGCAACCATTTTTGAACGGCTGAAGAGAGTCACTGTAGAGCAGTTAGGCGTTGAGGAAACGAGGTGACCCGAGAGGCCTCTTTTACGGAAGATCTTAATGCTGGCTCGTTAGATTTGGTTGAGCTTATCATGGCTGTGGAGGTGTCTGGCGGAGGGGAGTTGTACGTAGCTCCCCTCTTTTGTTCCGCCGCAAAGGCATCAATCTCCTCCCCTGCTGTACGGGGCAACTTGTGCATTCGAGCGAAGGAAGCAGGATATCGGGAATGAAGATAGAAAAGAAGCAGCGTACTGAGGTAGAGCGGTTGTTCACTTGGCCCGCCGACGAGCCCCATCTTGTAGGTGGCCTATGCAAGGGTTGCAACACCTATTTCTTCCCCAAGTTCTCCGAATTTCATAAACCTGGTTGTCCCCAGGGGCCAGTGAAAGAGGTGCTCGTTAGCAGAAGGGGCAAACTGACAAGCTATACTGTACAGTACTTTCCTGTGCCATCACCCTTTGTGAACCCCGAGCCACTTGTTCCTTTCATTCTAGAGATAGTAACATTGCCTGAAGGTATAGAAGTTATAGGGCAGCTAACAGGCGTTAGCGTAGAGGATGTAAGAACAATATAGATGTGGCCGTGGACTTACAGAGGGAATTCGCTAGCAGACCGGATGGGAGAGATACAAAGCTACTCCACTGCTGAAGAGGAGGGTGAAAATTTGGTCATATACGTAAGGAAACTCGACAAAGGTTCCTACGCCTTGTTTGGCAAGAAATAGTCATGTTTAGGAGGTAAGAATGGAAACCAACAGAAATTTTGAGAAATATAAGAAAAGTCTAGTTGATGGGCGGGAAGTCTACTACCGGGGAAGGAAAGTTGAGGATGTTACTAAACATCCGATCACAAGCTTAGAAGTTGATACTATGAGGCATTTCTTTGAGAAGAAATTTCTTTACGATGATCCGGAGCTTGGTGCTGAAACTTCGAAGTTCTATAAAGTTCCCCGTACTAGTTCCGATCTCCTGGAACGCTGGCAGCTAACATACGAGATCACAAAAGATGCTGGTGTTCTTATGCCGCATATTGGCTCTGATGCCTTGTTTGCTACGATGATTGTCATCAACGACATGGACGAGTATAGAGAGAGAATTACTAGTTATGCACAGGATGTAGCGAAAGACAACCTATTCCTAGCCGTAGCTCAGATTGATGTTAAAGGACACCGTCAATTAAGGCCGCTTCAACAGGAAGATCCAGATGTACATGTTCACGTTGTTGATGAAAAGCCTGACGGGGTCATCGTGCGCGGGGCCAAAATGCACACAACCTACAGTCTGGTCTCCAATGAGATTCTTGTTCTGCCAGGAAGGGGACTGCGTAAGGGGGAAGAGGATTACGCAATATGTTTTGCGGTACCAACAAATGCTAGAGGTTTAAAGCTGATTTCTAGACCAGCCACAGCAACTGAGGCAGCTCTACACGACCTGGAAGGACCAAGAACCAAAAAGGTGACTCATGTGGAGAGCTTGACAATCTTTAACAATGTTTTTGTACCATGGGAACGTGTCTTTGTTCACAAAGATGTTGAGCGCGGCACTAGGCTTGCCCTTCTGTTTGCGCTTTGGCATCGTCTATCGGCTGTGTCGTATAGAGCTGGGCTTGCTGAGTATCTAGTTGGACTTGGGAAACTTGTTGCAGAAGCAAACGGCATTGACGAAGTTCCCCATATCCAAAAAGATATGGTCGATCTCATAGCTTTCGCAGAAATCCAAAAGCTTTGCGCTAAGATGGCTGCATACGAATGTACAAAGGATGACGGAACAGGCATTGCTATTCCCAATGCCATTTACACAAACATCGGGAAATTGTATTCCAATGAAAATTACCTAAACGTCATGAGGTCTTTGATAGACATAGGCGGGGGGTTAATCGTTGCAGCGCCAAGCGGGGATGACTATGCTAATGAAGAATTAAGGAGAGATATCAATAAATATTTGAGGGGGGCGATACCGGGCGAAGAAAGATTCAAGCTATTTTTGCTATTGCGCGAGGCAATCTCACTTCTGGGCGGGGAGGAGAGTGTGATTCATATTCACGCCGAGGGTTCAATAAGAGCGAGTTTAATAGAGCTATATCGTACGTACAACTTTGACGAGCCAAAAAGGATTATTGGGAAGCTCCTTTCACAGATAAAATAGGAGACTAGGTGTTCGCGTAGGTTGACAGACCCCCGTTTGCATGTTAACTTGTCGTGGGACGACTTGAAGGGATTCAAATACACTAGTGCTTGGCCAGCGCCAGAAAGAAAGGAGGAAAGCGAACCTGTTCACGAGTCTCGAAACTAGCAAAGAAGGAGGAAAAGAAAAGTGAAAAAGAAGCTTATGACCATCAGCGTTGCCGTGCTGGCTCTCGCGGTTTTTCTCATGTTGCCAGCTTGTCGGCCGCCGGAGCCTGAGGTCGCGACTCTAAAGGTGGGCTGCATCATGCCTTTCAGTGGGCCTGCGTCGCCATGGGGAGACGCAATTAAGCCACAAATGGAAGTCTACGCTGAATTAATAAATGAGGATGGAGGCATCAAAATAGGCAATGAGACCTATCAGGTGGAGATGTTTTTTGCCGATGGTGAATACTCACCCGAAGGAGGGAGCAGGGCTGCCAAAGAACTGGTATATGACAAGAAGGTCAGCTTTATTGTCGGATACTACGGTGATGGATTCCCTGCAACCGCCGCCGTAACAAATCCAGAGAAAGTTATCTTTATATCCAAGGAGCATCCAGATTTCGATCCCCTTGGAAAGCATCCCTATACTGTCATTGGCACCCCTGTCATTGAGTTTGTCGATACCCAGATTCTTGCCTTTGTTGAAGCATATCCTGGGACTACCATGGTAGGTGATCTAGAGTCGACACTGGTGGAGCCAATGCTGGAGAAAGAAATTGCGCAGGCAAAGGCCGAACTTGAGGAGAGAGGCATAGGCCTGTTCTCCCAAACGCATCCAGTCGGCATTACGGATTTTACAACGTATCTGGTGAAATTCGATGAAGAAGGTGTAGATCTTATCTATACCTGGGCTGCCACAGGATATGTTGCTATGATGGCCAAGCAGTCAGCCGAACAAGGCTACGATTGGCATCTTTGCCAAGCAGGCACTATGCTGGATCCCTATGAGTTTGCGGAAATGGCTGGCTATGAAGCTGCGCAGGGAACAATGAGTGACTGGCCTTGTCCCTGGGCATTAAAGAAGGTAGAAGTCTCACCTGAACTGCTGGAAATGGCTGGCAGAATAGCCGATCGGTATCAAGAAAAGTATGGCGAGCCGATGAGGTATATGGGCGGATTTGGTTACGGTTTGCAGCATATGTCCCAACTATTTGCGGGGTTGGAAAAGGCTGGTACCCTCGATCCAGACCAAATCATGGACACCTTTAAGGGAGGGACGTTCGATACGTTCCTGGGAGAATATACGTTATCGGGCGAGAAGACCTATGGTTCTCTTCTGGTCTTTGGCTACCCTAATTGTCTTTCCAAACTAGAGGGATACGAAGAGGTCTATGCCAGCGAACATCCGATACTGGAAATACCATAGGCATAGAGTTGGTCCCGAAATCTAGTTTGCAGAGCATTTGGTGGTAAGTGTGGAACTACTGCGGTGGGGATGAAGAAGGGACACGTACAATATCTTCATTCCCACCGAGGCTTTTGCTGGATTGCGTCGAGCACATAGCCGGGCAAAGGCATTTATTGATTCACTAGCTCGAAGGCGGTTTCTGTTCGGAAGGCTAGTTATTAAAGATTCTTTTCACCCCCCGTTGGCTCTATTCATCCTGTTTGTTTCATCTCAGAGCGTACGTACAGTCTAGAGGAGCGCGAAAGAAATGCCACCTGTTGCCGTATGGATGGACGGGTTACTACTTTCAAGCATTTACATACTCATAGCGTCAGGCTTGGTGCTGGTCTTCAGCATTATGGGCATAGTGAATTTCGCCCATGGCCAGCTTTATATGTTGGGTGCGTTTCTCATTTATTATATGTTCGCCCGCGCTGGCATAAACTACTTCGTAAGCTTGATCATTACCGCTGTCGCCATAGGTCTTCTCGGTATAGCCATAGAGAGGGGGCTATTGCGACCCCTCGCTCCCAACGGTCTCTTGCCCCCGGTGGTGGTTACACTGGGCCTGATCTTTCTCTTCGAAGGCATAGCTACGCTCTTTTTTGGCCCTGCAAAGAAGGCTGTACCCAGTGCCGTTCCAGGTGTGTCCTCAATTGGCGCCTTAACTGTAAGCAATGAAAAGCTGGTCGTAGTGGCAATTGCTGTTGCAGTAATGATTGGGCTCTATTTCTTAGTGAGCCATACGAGGATGGGACTGGCAATGCGGGCCAGCGCACAGGACCCATACACGGCCAGTCTGTACGGAGTAAGAAGGGGACGAACATTGAGTCAGACCATGTTTATTGGTTGCGCCCTAGCCGGTATAGCAGCATCCCTTATGGCACCCCTGTATTTCGTTGATCCCTGGATCGGGCTTACACCTCTGATTATGGCACTGCTAGCCATTGTCATAGGAGGATTGGGAAGTGTACTAGGCGCTGTTGTCGGAGGAGCATTACTGGGATTCTCGGGCACTTTTCTCATTTATTATCTTGGCCCGTGGAGCGAATTGACCGCCTTCCTAATCGTCATAGCTGTGTTATTGCTCAGACCAGAGGGAATATTCGGCCGTCCAAGAGCGTGAAGGACAAACGATGAAAAAGGTCATTCCTCCAGTTGTGGGATTGATTCTTGTCCTGTGTTTTCCCCTAATTACCACGGACCCATTCATTCTTTCCCTAGTTATTGAGGCCGGTGTATGGGCTATAGCTGTTATGGGATTCGTGGCGATTTTGAGGACAGGTGAGTTTAGCCTGGGTCAGGCAGCGTTCATGGCCATTGGTGGCTATGCCTCCGCCTTAGTGACAATTAACCTGGGAATTCCCTTCTGGTTCGGCCTAGTTGTGGCTGGGATAGCCGCTGCCTTGGTTGCCTTAGCACTAGGGGTTGTAGTGCTGAGGTTGGGGGGAATCTATTTTGCCATTGTCACTCTGGTTTTCGGCGAAATTGTTAGAATAGTAGCCTCAAACTGGCAGAGTCTCACCCGAGGGGCTACTGGTCTCACCCCCTCTGCGCCCAGTACCATTCACATAGGCAACATTACCATAGATTTCATTGCTAGTAAGGTGCCATTCTACTATGTGATGGTGGTTCTTGTGCTTATAGCTGCAGTAGTTTTCTGGAGGGCTGATCGTAGCCGCCTGGGAAGGATATTTCGGAGCATTGCGTCAAATGAGCTCCTAGCGGAGCATATGGGCATACACCTGATGAAATATAAAGTGATAATCTTCGCTATTGCTGGCTTCTTTACCGGAATTGCAGGTGCCTTTTTCTGCCATTTCACTCTTTTTATGGGCCCTACTACTTTTGACGTTTGGGACTCTATCATGATCTTGATTATGGGCATTGTGGGAGGAACAAGCTCTGTTGTTCTCGGCCCAATAATCGGTGCTCTGGTACTGTCAGCGGGAGGAGGATACCTGACAAGTGCACTAATGGTAGGGATGAAGCCCTTAATATATGGTATTATTGTGATAGTGGTAGTGGTCCTGCTGCCCGGTGGCCTAGTAGACCTAGGGCGATATATATCTCGAGCGCCGCGAATTAGTTCAATGCCAGCAGTCAGGAGGCACAAGAAACGAGGTGACTAGGAAACTGGTTAGATTGATGGAAAAGCACATATGGCTATGCCGATTCTAGAGCTGAGGAAGCTGACCAAGCGCTTTGGAAATTTGATCGCTCTTCGTGAGTTTGATTTAGACATTAATCAAGGGGAGCTAATAGGGGTAATTGGCCCCAATGGGTCTGGGAAAACAACGCTGTTCAATCTTATCAGCGGTTACTACCGCCGTTTCGAAGGCGAAATAATCTACAGAGGCAAGAGAATATCTGGCTTGAGGTCGGATCAAATAGCTAGAAAGGGAATAGCGCGAGTATTCCAGTCATATGTGCTTTACGAGGATGCCACTGTACTGGAGAATATAACAAGGTGCTTTTACCTGATATGCAAAACCAATTCGTGGCAGAGCTTCTTCAATACAAGTCGCTACTGCAAAGAGGAAGTGACCCAAAGGGCTGAGGCTGAGGAATTGCTTCAACCTGTGGGGCTGGCTGAGTTCAGGGACAGCTTAGCTGGAAAGCTGCCTTACGGTTATTGCCGTCTTCTGGCGCTAGCCATGGCTCTAGCAACAAACCCAACACTACTGCTCTTAGATGAGCCAATGGCAGGCATAAGCCATGAGGAGAAGGGCCTTGTAATCAACCTCATCAAGAAATTGGGAGACCAAGGGATTACCATTATGCTAGTCGAGCATGATGTGAAGGCAGTAGTAGATATTTGTCCCAGGCTTGTGGTGCTAGACTTTGGGCGCAAGATTGCCGATGGCAGCCCTGAAGAAGTGACAACTGATAGAAAGGTCATAGAAGCTTATTTGGGAGTTGAAGAGGGATAGCAATGCTACTGCTGAAGTCTATCAGAGTGCACTATAACAAGAGAGAAGCTGTAAAGGGCATCAGTTTGGAAGTTGGAGAAGGTGATTTCGTTGTTGTAATCGGGCCAAATGGAGCGGGAAAGACCTCTGTTTTGAATGTCATAAGTGGAGTAATAAATCCTAGCGAGGGTGAGGTATGGTTTCGGAGCGAGAGAATAGATAGACTGGCACCAGAAAAGATAGCGGCAAGAGGCATTATCCATGTACCCGAAGGAAGAAGGATTTTCCCAAAACTCACGGTTATGGAAAATTTGCAAATGGGCGCCTATTTGCAAAAGGACAAAACGAAAGTAGAGAGGGAATTAGAAAGGATCTTCCATCTTTTTCCGATATTGAAGGAAAGAACTAGGCAACGAGGGGAAAGCTTGAGTGGCGGCGAGCAACAGATGCTAGCCATAGGGCGTGGCTTAATGGCTGGGCCAGCCTTGCTTCTAATAGATGAGCCCTCGCTGGGATTAAGCCCGTTAGTAACGCAACACGTAGCTGAGCAGATGACGGTGATTAATCGAGAGGGAATAGCCATACTACTGGTGGAGCAGAATGCTCGTATGGGTCTAAAGCTTGCCAACCGTGGTTACGTGTTGACCAACGGAGACCTAGTTTTGGAGGGCACTACCGCAGAGTTGGTCAAGAATGAAGAAATTAGGAAGGCTTATCTTGGACTGTAAGGCGTTAACATGACAGGATAGGCTTGCTCGTACCTTATAAATACCTAGGACTGTTCAAAAACCTAGAATTTGGGACACCTCCACCTAACCTTTCCCCCTTCTTGATGACCACTCAGGCGAGAGTAGACAGCGGAGCTACACAAGCTTTTACCCGACTGCGTGTCTCCTTTCCTCCTTCGTCGCGAATCTGGCAGTGGCTTTCGGTACATCATGATCTAGAGCAACGAGAAGTCCCTGACATCGAACCTACCGTAATCGCCTGAGCCTGGCTCTGGTAAAGCCCAACCTCTTCAGGTGAGCAAACAGCCCCTTCTACTACGTCTTCCGGCATCGCACCTCACGCTGGTATTCCTCTCTTGTCAAGTATTCTAGCCCTCCCAAATTGAGACAGTACGTGCTGAGCTGAAAGCTTTTCCGCTTTTTCTTCCCTTTTAGGCAATCACCCTTGACGGCAGCGTGAATTGACAAAATCCGCTGCTCGCATTATAGTGATACTTGGTAGCGTTACAAGTCATAGTACCAAAGCAAATAAACACAACCAGCGGTAGGTAAGTGCATTAGAGGGGAGGAAAATGAGGTGCATCGTAAAGGGGAGCTATGTTCGGCTCTCCTTTTTCCATTTCGGGCTGAGGCATTGATTTCCTTCACCGCTACACGGTGGGGAAGTTGTATATCTGGATGAAGAAAGGAGGATATCTAGAATGAAGACAGAAAAGAAGCAATATGCTGAGGCGGAGGGGTTGTTCACCTGGCCCGCCGATGAGCCCCATCTTATAGGTGGCCTATGCAAGGGTTGCAACACGTATTTCTTTCCCAAGTTCTCCGAATTTCATAAGCCTGGTTGTCCCCTAGAGCCAGTCGAAGAGGTACTGCTCAGCAGACGGGGTAAACTGGCAACATATACTATACAGTGTTTCCCTGTGCCGTCACCTTTCCCTAACCCCGAGCCATTTGTTCCTTTTGCTATCGGGATAGTAGCATTGCCTGAAGGTATAGAAGTTATAGGGCAGCTAACAGGCGTTAGCGTAGAGGATGTAAAAACGGGCATAGACGTAGAGCTTGTGGTCGAGAAGCTCTGTGAAGACAAAGAGGGAAACGAAGCCATGACTTGGAAGTTCCGTCCAGTTTGAGATCCGACGAAGAATTCTACTCAAAGGAGGTAGTGACATGACAGAGGTTGCAGTAATTGGTGTGGGTTTTCACCCATGGGGGAAATTCCCCGATAAGACGTTTGTGGATCTCGGTGTTGTAGCTGCGATGAATGCGCTCAAGGATGCCAATATGGAGTGGAAGGATATACCGGCTGCGGTAGCTAGTGAGTATGTCTGGGGAGGGACAGACGGTTTCAATGCCGGGCCGGCACTGGCAGGGCGCCTAGGGGAGACCGGAATCCCCATTACCAATATCTTCAACATGTGTGCCAGCGCCACATCTGTTGTTAGATCAGCTTACCACGTGGTAGCGAGTGGCGAGCGAGACATTTGCCTTGCTGTCGGCTTGGATGTCTCGCCGAAGGGATTCTTCGGATTCATGGGAACCCCGAACCCTCAGGACACGGATTACCTGCGCTGGAGGATGATCGGCGCAACGAATCCGGGGTACTGGGCGATGGAGTGCAGGAAGCGCATGGAGAAATACGACACCACCGCACACCATCTGGCTATGGCAAAGGTGGCATGCAGCAAGCATGGAGCGCTGAACCCTAATGCTCTATTTCGGAAGGAGTACACCGAAGAG
>JAUVWD010000006.1 GCA_030604285.1 Chloroflexota bacterium | reverse complement strand
CAGAGACAAAAATGGATTCTTTGCCACTACCCATAGAGCCAGGAGTAAGAGTTATCCTAGCCCCAGCAAGATTCCCCTGGCAAAGATCAAGTTTATCAGGAGTACAGGATAGAATTGACTTTCAGCGAGAGAAAGTAAAGGGAAGGCAAGATGAACAAAGGAATGAAATGGTTGCTCATTATCATCGCCGCCGGCGTGATACTTGAATTCTACCGGGAGTTCGTCAAGGAGAGATCATGAAGGACTGGCATCTTCTTGCGCTAATAGGCTTGGCTCTCTGGTGGATCACCCGGAAGCAAGGCACCCGCAATGCCGAGGTCTGGGAATGGGTAGACTACCGAGGACACAAGCAGGTTATCACCGTGCATAGGGAGGTTCATTGACAGGACCACCACGGCTGTCACCCGAGCAACTCATGCTCGTCAAACTGGACGAGATAGCCAAGCGGCTTGAAGACTTGGGGGCTGTCGGTGTCCTGAACACTGAGACAAGAATCGTAGGAACCTCATGGAGAGAGTTACTGATAGGCGCATGGAAGTCAGTGGATATCTGGAATGATGGTGATGCCAACCTTTATATCAGGATAGGCCATCCGCTGGATACCCTCCCGTGGGACGTCAACGAAGCTCCTATTAAGAAGAGTGAACATATCAAATTGGATATGGACGTGAGGAAGTGGCAAATAGACCCAGTGACCCGCGAAGGAGGGCCACCGAGCATCTGGGCAATCTGTGAGAGTGGCACTGCTTCAGTCCGGGTGTTCAAGTTTATCTAGGAGGAAAAGATGCTAAAAGACAGCTTGGGGATAAAGGGAAGCATCAGTATACAACTCTTCAGTGAGATCGGCCACCTCCAAATTGAGGGCTACGACCTGAGCGCTGAGATCCTCGATTGCCTCGATAGCCGCCTGCTCCTGAATACCGTTACCGCCCTCGGCGATGCTCACGTTGCCGACCAGCTCAGTGACCAGGGCAACACTGCCATGAGCCATATGGCTGTGGGCGCAGGTACTCCTAGCACTACGGCTCTTGGTAGCGAGACAGACCGCAATGCTCTGGATAGCACCACGCAGGGTACCGTCGGCGATGATAACGATGTCATCTATGTCTGTACATGGGCTGCCGGCGATGCCACCGCTGCGCTTACTGAAGCCGGTATCTTCAACGATGCCTCAGCTGGCACCATGTTCGTCTCTGCCAGTTTCGCCGCCATCAACAAGGGTGCCAATGATAGCCTAGTAATAACTTGGACGGTGACCTTCGGAGGAACTTAATGCCTACAGTTGGTCAAGAGCTACTACGGAAGCGCACACGCAGTAGCAAGACTACTTACCTTGGTCCTGCTCGTGGTGGCAAGCACCGCTATGCTCTTGACTCAGTAGTAGGTATTCTGCACTACCGTGAGGATGAGAAGGATGAGTCACTTCCCTGGCTCGATATTGACCTCAACTTCGATTCCAACGGTAAGATTCGTGCTGCTCCTTATATGCTTGATGTAGACCTTGAGAAGCTACCAAACTTCTGGCACCGCTCACGGCATAGCGGCGAGTTCAACGTCAGGCTAAAGGGCAGTCCTGGATTGCGTCCTAACCGAGTGCTGCCTCGCATCGAGGGCAACCGTATCATCTGGGAGGACCTGTATAAGCAGGTAGACGTGGTAGTAGTGGCTGGTACACGCACAGTAACGCTTTTGTGGATTGTTAAGCAGGAAGATGCTCCACGAGTCCATGATGTCCTTTACGAGGCTTACCCTGGTCGAGCCAGGATGCGAGGGCTTCGCCATGCTACTGATGCTAATGCCAAGCGAATCAGGATGTACCGTGAGTCTATTCTTGGAGGACATCGTGAGCGTCTTGGAGAACTGCCTATAGTATTTGCCGACGAGGAAGCAGCGGAGGTTCTGCCTATCCAGTATCCCATTATAGATGCCACCGTAATTGGTGAGCAAGTCGGGCAGAGTTCAGATGACGCGGAGCAGCATCATGCTGGTATGATCCTGGATAATGATGAACTTACCCTTGGAGATTCTTTCCGCATGGTCGGCTTCCGGTTTACGGGTATTAGTGTTCCCGATGGTACAACTGTTACAGCGGCATATCTTGAGCTTTATCTTCCGAATGCTGCTGGTGACGACCTCTACACGAATAAAGATGTGTACTGCGAGAATGGTAATAATCCTGGTACATTCACAACTGGTGCGAGCAACATGAGTAATAGAACCCTCACAACTGCCAGCACTGAATTAGTTGGTGGATCACAAGGGACAGGCTGGAAGAACTGCCCTGCTAGTGGCGACTTGATAGATGAAGTGCAAGAAGTTGTGGATGACAATGCCGGAACTGGTGATGCATTGGTCTTTATAATAGATAGCACTAGCTATGAAGATTTGGATATTCAATCATGGGATTTCGATGATAATACCAAAGGCGCAAAGGTGCATCTTGAATACACGGTAGGGGGTGTGGCACACGAGAAATCCTTGAGCGATACCATTGCCCTAGCTGATAGCCCTGCTAAAGCTGTAGGAAAGGTTTCAAGTGACAGCGTGGCAGTTGCTGATGATATCTCCAAGGGTGTAGGGAAGGCAGCCAGCGATGCCGTGGCTATCGCCGAGGACATTATGAAGGGTATTGGCAAGAATCCCAGCGACACAGTGGCGATAGCTGATAGCTTTGCCAAGGTCTGGGATGCACAACTAGCATTGGCAGACACAGTGAACATCGCTGACACTTTTGCCCAGGCATGGACCGCCTATCTAGCCCTCGTTGATAGTATTGCTATAGCTGATAGCGAGGCTAAACAGGTAGGCGTCAACCTGAGCGATGAAATAGCTGTCCTCGATGAGTTAGTAAAGGCTGCGTCTATAGGGCTTGCCGACACCGTGGCTATCGCCGATGCTGTGTCCAAGGCTATCGGGATCAGCCAGGAGGACTCCATTGCGATAGCCGAGGCTATTACCCGGGACATGACGCTGCACCTGGCCGATTCGGTAGCAATCACCGAGACCGGTACTTTCACTCTGCCGGTTACTTTCACTGAATGGGCACGGCTACACGCTGCGAGGTTCCAACTGTAGGAAAGGAGGTAGGACATGAAATGTCCACATTGCGGAGGCAACATCGACTGGGGTTTGGTGGCCAAGGGTAAGGCTGCAAAGACCAAGCCCAAGGCGAAGGCAAAAACAAAGAAGGAGAAGTAGTATGAAATACGTGTTCACCAAGAAGCGGCGAGCAGCACTAGCCAAGGCTAGGAGAGCGCGAAGGAGGAAGTAGTATGGAGAACAATGAGAGGGATGCCCTGCAAGAGGAGCTTGCCCGGGTAGAAGCGAGCATCGAGGTCTGCACAGCCAACGCTCTCGCGGCTGATGGATCGGCGAAGGCAGCTCGGGCTAAGCGGAAAGACCTGCAGACTCGGCAATCATCGCTCAAACGGCAACTCAAGGAGGAATAGGCCAATGCCGAAGAAGCCAACGCCGAAGCAAAGGAAGAAGATGGCGTTGCAGAGGCCAAACAAACTCGCTCCTCGTTGCTCGTATTGCGGTGCGACGCCGGCCACCCAGGATCTGCGCGGTGGTATGGCTTGCGCTCTCCACAAGCAGGAACAGATAGACAGGGAGAGTTAGATGGCAGCAACGCCGGTTCATATGGGTGCCGGCATAGGCATCGGCATCTTGGCTCGCATGAATCCGCTGGGCTACCTGCTGGCCCTGTGGACCCATATCATCCTTGACGATCTGAACGTCGATCCGATCACAAGCTGGTATCACGGGTACGGGGACGGTGGCTGGCGAACCTGGCTGTATGTCGCCTGGACCGGGATTGTCGGGGGTCTGATGGGGGCTCTATTGATTGTCAGGGCGCCGCACCTGATCGGATATGTCGTGTGCGCCTGCCTACCGGATATCGAGCACCCCATACGGTTGCTCAAAGGGAAGAAGGGCTACTGGCTGCATCACCCGGATGTCATGTTTCCCGCGGTACTGCGGGGACAGTGGGGAATGATGGCTTGGAGCTTGATTATGGCCTGGATACTGGTGATAGAGTGGAAATGGTTCTATCCCTAAAGTAGAGGCAAGACGGATACCTGTTACTGGCTGGTATCACCTCGCCAGTCAGTTCGCCCATCTTACCTCCTTTCTCAGGGGGAGTTCGCCAGGGACTCCCCCTACTTTTACCTTTAGTGCCCTTTCCACTTCTTATCAGAGTGGCGGTCATGTATGTAGATAGCTATTGCTAGACCGCCCTTCCAAATGATAAGAAAAGAGATAGCAACGACTATGTAAATCCACCACATACTACATTGCCTTACTTTTCAGTCTCAAATGTCAATCTTGGCTAGCCTCCTCATACCTGTATCACAGCAGTGTACCGTGTATGCTTCTTTCCTTTAAGGCTGATTGTAATAAAGCCAAATGGTAAATGTATTTCAACATTTAGATGCTTCAAGCTAATATGAAAGCCAAATGATAAAGCCCACCAACCAACAAAAAACCAATATAGGTGTTGGTGCCGTTCAACAGGTGGCTTGTAACCAGAACTGTTTTTATATTCATCTACCAATGTTACTACCCTAGCCTTGAATTCCTCGATATCCATCGCTATTCCTTTCCACCTGTGGGGGCTTGGGGGAGCTTAGCAACCAAACCCCTCAATAGGAATTCAGCCTGCCTTATTCTTCGGCAGCATCCTCCAAACACCCCACAGCCTTTTACATTAGTAGCCGTAATGTCAATCGATGAGCTTGAGTGCCCTCAGTCTCCCTGAATCATTTTCTACAGCAGTGCATTTTGAGCAGTGCCATTCGTGCATCATCCTTTCGCCCATGAAGAGAACATATAATGGACTATGAGGCACCTCAACCCTTTCCATAGGGCTACCGCAGATGAAGCAGTTTCTTGCCAGTATTATTACCTTCTTTTCCTGTGTCATTTTACACTTCCTTTCAGAAATGTCAGTCTGTTTCCTCATCTTCTAGCCTTGCTTGCTTTAATTCCTCTATTTGTTCCTTCTTAAACTCTTCCATCCAATGCCTTAAATATTTCCCCGATTGAATCTCAAGGATACTGTCATTTTTCCACATTCTTAATGCCTGCTCTCGTTCATGTACGGTTGCAAGTGCATTGCAGTCTTGGCAAAAGATTGGTATCCGTGAGTTCTTTGTTACCCTCACATTAAATGCGGCTTTCTTCCATCCGAAACTCGCACCGCACTTCAAGCATTTGCTGCCAGGGGATAAGCCATTCCGCATTATTATATATATCCTTTGTATTATCATATTCCTCCTTTACATTTCCTTTCAAGATGTCAACTTTTAATCTCCTTGACCCAGCCTGTCTTTAGTAAGGGGCATATATACTTCATTACTATGCATTCCTCCGTAGGCAACTCAGCCGCCCTATTCACCACAGCTATATGAGGATGTGTCAGGATTGCTAGAATTACCTCCTCCGTCATACCCTTGATGCTTCGTAAATCCTCAAGGGTTTCCTCCATGATTTCACTCATCCTCGCCTCCTTGCTTTCCCTTCAAACTGTCACTTCCAGGGAAAGGCTTTCCATCTGAAAAACTGTCTTTTGGGATCCCTTGAAGTTAGGTGCCTGCCATGCCCATACTTCCTCGGGCTCTTTCCCCGGTTCTTCAACCACTAAGGTGAGCCGGGTCCCCGGCACCAGTTCGACACGCTTATCTATCAGGATTTCCATCATCCCCCTCTCTATCATCTGGAAGAAACAACAACCAGCCGGCACCTTTTGGTTCGAGCTTGAAGTGTCCATATTTGTTGTTAATGTCAGCCCCAAGGATTGACCTGGTAACATAGATGCCTTCGGATTTCAAGCCTTCCAATATTGCATCCGCACCTGCGTCGAAGAAGCCTCTGTCCCGTAGATGCTGTTTGCCAGCGTCCGCCTGTGGGCTTGAGAAGTAGTCCATGTAAGCCGTATTCCATCCTTCAGGTCTCCATTTATCCATTTATTGCCTCCTTTACTTCTTGCACCCAAATGTCTAATAGGGGCGTAATCCCCTATCTACTTGGTCAAAGTGGTCATTGAATCGATCAATGCCATGCCCTTCAGTCTCGCAATAATCGAAGTCCATTTCCTCGCATAGTATCTTGAGAAGGGTGATAGCATCAGCTATGGCAGAATACATAAATGCCCTGTTGGGCTTTGCCTCCTCTGGATGCCATAAGCTGTTGACAAGGGCATCCTGAATCCTGCCAACCTTCCCGCCGAGTTTGATGCTCGTTTCTATCCCTGGCGGCAATTGCCTTGGCTTGCTGGAGTTCTGTATTCTATCTGTCAGTTTGCCCATCTTTACTTTCTACCTCGAATTGTCAAATTTGAAGCTAATGCCAAGACCCCGCAGTACCTGGGAGAGTCCATTGGCTAGATTCGTCAATAACTCATGCTCTAGTTTACTGTTGCACCAAATATCATTTATAGCTTCAAGGGACTCATGCAAGAATGTAGTGGAGAATTGTTCCTCACTTGTGTTTGTTGCCACTCTTATCCTACGTAGAAGTCCTGCACAATCCCCATAGACGGCCTTGCTCTCTAATTCTTTATTGGTGTCCTCCCCACACACGACAGAATAGTGACTTGGTCCCACTTCAATCCCCTTCGATACATCAACCTTTGGCATCTTCCCTCCTTTACATTCGTACCTCAAATGTTCATCGGCAAGAGCATCTGCCCCTGCCTTCGGGCCAACTCCCAGAGATCAATATCCTCTTGGGCGGGTTTTGCACCATGGGCTATCCCGTGACACTCCTTGCAGAGCACCAGGAGATTCCAGGGAACATTCTTGAGTGACCACAATCTATCGGCATAATAGTTGCTCCCAATCGGATCTATGTGGTGAACTTCAAGGTTCCACCGGTTGTAAGGATAGTGCCATAGTCGCCTATTACTCCAGGTGCAATATTTCAAACCCTGGCATGACATTCCACACCTTTCGCATTTGTAGTGTGCTCTAACCAATGCCTGCTTTGATGCTTCTGGCCAGTGAAATAATCCCAAATAGGCTTGAGCACATTCAGGGGAACAGTAAGTCCGATGTCGCCTATCAGGGAATTCCCCACCACACCAAGCACAACTGCCAGTTTCCTCATATCCTGTCACATGGCCGATGTACTTGATGCTATCCATTTTACTTTCGCCTCTAAGATGTCAGGTTTGGGAACTCCTGCCTCAATGGCCTTTCTGATGCGGGAATCAAGGCAGCCAAGTTATCTTTCTCAAAGACCGGAATCCCAGCTCGGTCTGCACTGAAAAGGAGTTCGCCTACCCATTCCAGTTCAGGCAAGACAGTGGGATTAGTCTGTCCCCCGATAATGAGCCAATCCACTATCTCCCCCATAATGGACATACCGGGCACTAGAATTGGCTCAAGGAATGGCTCAATACTCAAGAACCTGACCTTGGCTTCGATAGCCTTCAATCCCCGGAGGGCTTCAATAAACTGGTGATGCCCTGTGGCTGTGACGCCAACATAGCAATTCTCGGGGAAGGGTGAGAACCGGGGGAGCTCCTGGGGTTGCTTCGTCAAGAGGTAGAAGCGATGATCAGGACAATCCGCAAAGACTTGGAAGATTTCGGCTTGCCATTGCCAGGGTATCCAAGGCCCGAACAGGTCGCCCATGTCGCAGACGAAGATACCCTTCGGAGTGCTGGCCCAGTATTCCCATCCTTTCTTTGTAGCCCTCATCGTTGCCAGTGGCTCGCTTAATCGCTCCGGCCAGAACCGGGGATAGAAGGGGTCTTGAAGTTGCTCGCCTACATCCTGCTCATGCAACTCAGGGCTATGCACCACTGGCGAGGGGGCAATATTCTCATTCGCCAGATACCGCTTCTTCAGCCGTCTATTCGCTAACTTGTATGCCCAGCAGGGAAAGCCACCACCTTTACACCTTCCATCCGTGTGATTCGTACAACCGGTAATCGGATTCCAGGTCCAGCCCTGGCTCCCGTCTGGATTCTCGACCCACTCTATTTTTGTTCGGTTCATTGAAACGCCTCCTCAAAAAGTTGCCGTTCAACACCCTTCAGAAATGAGGCTCACGGCCTCTGTTTTAAGAGATATGTGGAATTGGTCTACCCCTTTGTCAACTTCCACTTTTTTCTTTTGGATTTGCCGCGCCCGGTGACGCTAACAAAATTGGGAATTGTTCCATTGTGTGCCAGCAACAGTAAATCTCCCTTGCCGGTATTACACTCCCAACAAGCAGTAATCAAATTGAATGGTTCGTCCGAACCCCTGCGAGATTTAGGCAGCAGATGATCAACTACCAACAACTTCGCTCCATCCTGTGCTGTTCTTCCGCAATACTGACAACGAAAGTCATCTCTCGCCAAGATCGCAAAGCGCAATCTATAGAACCGTGAAGATACCTCGTAAGATTCCTCCCCTTGATATTTGTGTGCTTTGCAAGTTGGCGAACAATACTTTGCCCAAGGATACTTACTACCGAAGGTTGTGCCACAGACCACACATGCACGTAGAAAGGAGGGGCGATCTGCTTCGACAATAGCAATACTGATACCCTTACAAGCGATGCAAGTCTTTCTATTAGTCCTGCCTGTAGGGCCACCACAAACTCTACATATACTCATAGGAACACCCCCTCAAAATTTTTCACTATACTAGGTTGCTAATTCCTTCCTATCTACTAGCTGATTTTACTTTCTATGTGTAAATGTCAATACTGATATAGGCAATTAACCTATTTCCGTATCTTTACTTTTGTGGACAAAAGTTGATGGCTCACTTTTTCCTCACTTTTCCCTTATTTTTTCCCGACTTTTTCCCGACTTTTCCCCGCCAGAGATTTTCAACCCTGACATAGCTCGCATAAGCGGCCACCATGACAAATTCAATCGGGATGAGAATCAGGGGGAGGAGACGCCATGCCAGCCAATCCCTCATTTGTCCTTTTTATCCCACGACGCGGCGATCAGACCAACGAAAAGGCTGATGAAAAGGATCCCCACAATCAAATACCCGAATTCTTCACCAGTCATTTAGGGCACCTCTTACAGAGGCTCCTCCTTCTTCTCTACAATATCCATGGTGCCTATAGTAAGAAAAGGCGTAACAGTGATAGGCCAGCCATCACCCAATTGAGCCCGGGGAAATCCAGCTCTTGCTTCTGGGGTGAAGATCACCCGCACAGGATTTGGCCACATCACATGGGTTAAATCGAGAACAATTGAATGAGGCATCCCTGGCATGGCCTTCCTTATCACGGCTCCTTCTAGCTTGTTTAGTTCCCCGGGATTGTTAATTACTATTGCCGGCGGTTTCCTTTGCTCGCTCATCTCTACCTTCCTTTCTCGCTTTGTATATCTGGCAATTCCAGCAAAAACCCTCTTGGCAGAAAAGGCCCGGGCGGAGCCAACACCAGGTTCCCTTATGATTTGCGGCGTGGATCCAAATCGCAAGGGCCATCCTCGCTTCTAGGCTCATTGTCGATCTTCCCATGGCCATATCGTCCCTACTCTTTGCGGCTCTCGCTTGCTAACATTCGGCATATTTCCTTGGTTTCGCGTACGAAATCTTCAAGACATCTTTCGGGTTGAGTTTCCCACTCACAACCTTCGCAGACCATATCGCAAGTGTTATCAATTCTCATCGCGGGTACCTCCTTTACTCTTGGGGTGAAATGTTGAGCCCTCTATCCCTTCATTAAGTTTGTCCATACACTTCTTGTCGCAAACCCAGAAGATAGGCTCAAGTTCAGGGGATGATTTACCAGTTCGTGCTTGAACCATCTCCATTTTGGTTGTTGGAAACCACTTATTGCAGAATAGGCATTGGCGCAGAATAATAGTCATTACACATCCTCCTTTACTTTTCGGAGATATTTGTCAGCCTGCAGGAACACAGCGAGGAACAACCTGACAAAGCTGAACCGTAAGCTGGCCGCTGTTGGATTTGTCCCTGCAGGCTTCTTTTTCATGTCTTGCTTGGATCTGGCGGCGGACCCTCCTCCGTTCTCATCTCTACTCGAATGTTACTAACTACACGAATCTGGTGCCCAAGGGCAGCAAGGATTCCCACAATGTTGAGGTTGAACTGCGTTATGATATTGGTCACCGCGGCCACCGCTGCGTTCTCGGAGAAGTTCAAACAGATCCCAGTCTCACGCTCCTCATCAGCGATGTAGACGAAGACAGCATAATCCTTGCCGACGATAGCCCGGATCGCATCAGTGATTTGCTGCTGGACTTCCTCAATATCTGCCATTACATTTGGCCTTCAAATGTCAGCTTTTGAACTCGTATCTCCACACCCATTCGTTCCTGTCCCAGGGGTGCTTCGGGTTGGTGGAGCCCCAGAGTTGGGAGAAATTGTCTATTGCAGACAGCATGGGATTGCTATGAAGACTTCCACAACCTTCTGCCACAGCATCATCAGGTGTTATCTCCTGCAACCGTTCCGGCCTGGCCCCGACAATCTCCCGCCAGATCCGGGCATACTTCTTGAACATGAACATGGCGGACTTCCACTTTGGCAATCCGATTCCATCAGCCTTATAATGTAGTATTCTGTCAGCGTGGATAGATGCACCCAGAGGAATAGCAAGTGCCCACGTCTCCTTTGCATACACAATGTCTCCTATGGCATAGCGAGGCTTGGCACTCAACACGTCGCCAGTATAGCGTTGCCAGAAGTTCCAATAGCCAGTGACTTCATCAAAGAATGGATCATGCCAGAGGTCGGGCATTTCGTTTATCTTATCCAATCCCCCACGCCTGCGAGTAACCGTCTTTCTGCCTTCCAGCATCGCCCGGATGCTCTCGCCTGTGAATATCATTCCTTTTTCGCTCATTCGGTAACTCCGCTTCGCTTTACTTTCCTTTTACAAATGTCAAATCCATCACCATCTGCCGACATCGGTTAGCGGCGACCTCGCAAAAGCGCTCCTCTATCTCTATCCCTATGGATTTTCTGCCAAGGTCTTTTGCGGCACGAAGGGTTGTGCCACTACCCATGAAAGGGTCGACAATTATTTGGGCATCAAGAATATAAATATATTTTGCTAACAGCGGGACCGGTTTTGCTGTGGGATGCAAGCTATCTTGGCAAATCGGGGCAATAAAGACCTTGCTATGCAGGGCTTGATTAGCCTGTGTCCATCCAGGCTTCTTGGCCCAAACAAGAGCAAGATACTCAATATCTGTTTTCCAAGTATGATGAGTGAAGGGAATTGCATTTGGCTTATACCAAACATGCAAATCGTATAATCGGTTCCAATCACCTGCCAAATTGGCATAGTGCACAATAAGATCTCGGCTGTGGAAAGCTATTAACATCGGCGCAGCCTCCATCAGCAATTTGGAATACTCTCTCAAGTCGAAATCGCACATAGATTGGACAAACTCATCATGGTAAAATTGATGGCCACCAAAGCCCCCCCCGCCAAGACCAGTATGTTTATATGGGGGATCAGTTAGCACTAAGTCAACCCGAGGTAGGGTCGGCAGAATATCCCGGCAATCCCCGTGATAGATTGTCACCGCTTCATCCTGATAATAAGGCTTCATCTTGTTTCACTTTCTTCGGTTATCTTCGTTCCCATCGCCGAACGAGTTCATCAAGCTCATCAAGCTCCACTATCGTGAGCCCCCTTTCGTTACGCAATGCGAACAATTGCCTCATGCGTAGCGCATCTTCCTCTGTAAAACGAGTCATTTTACTTTTGAGTTTCAAGTGTTAGCTCGCTTTGGACACTCTTCATCCTCAAGCGGCTTTGGCGCCTTACTCAGCACCCAATCGTCTGGCAGTTTAGGGCCGTGTCCTCGTCGCTTTTCCCGTACATAGGTTGGATATTTTCGCTTCTTGCCGCAGTAGCAACAACGCTCTGTTACGTCTGGCGGCCAATACTTTTTGCTCTCGAAGTGCCAGCAATGTTTCATGGGTTCTCTCTTTTTACATTTCCTCCGGCCTCGTCAAAGAATCCTATACTCGGCAGGGAACATTTATATGTTTTCTAAATCCTCCTTTGATTTTGCCTGCATGCCTGCCAAAATTGCATTGAAATATTTGGCATTTGGACCAGTGGCTAGCTTTTGGGCTTTTATGTCCCTATCTATTTGTTCAAATATTTCCCAAGGTGTAAGAACAGGCAAAGGCTCTTTATTAAGAACTCGAATGGTGTGTTGCCGAGCACGAGCATTAGGGCAATAAAGCACTAACCATTTTTGGAATTTAGCTTTTAACTCCTCATTCCATCTCCAGCGACTGAGAACACCCGTATCCGTAATTTCTTCACGTGTTTCAATACGGCAAGCGTCAAATTTCAGCATACAATCGAGACTCTTCTTGCAATGGCGATAGGTGATAGGGCAGGGAGTCTTTGCACGTACTGCCATCGAATCCTCCTTTTACTCTTGACTCTCAAATGTCTTAGTGGGTATATCCCCTACCCCCCTTTTTTACATTTGCTTTCATTAGGTGCGCGCGCACCTATTTTTACTTTCACTCTCCAAATGTTATATTCGCTTCTTCGCGTGGTCGAGGTAGAAGTCTATCGGCACTTCAAATAGAAAATAGACTGTATCCATTAAGGTGGTTTCCCTTTGATAACGCTTCAGACCTCGTTCTCTGCTCTTATTAGAGCGATATATGTGAAGGCTACTACGGCGACCAATTGGAGTTGGTGATGATGCCACAAGGCAAAAGACACAGCGTTGCCCTTCAATCGTGTCCAGGTCTTCGAGCATGGCACTAATCACTTAACTTTCACCTTTCATTTGTCAATTCTGCCACGAATACTGCCATGTCTTCATCTAACCGTTTATCAAACTCGGCTTCTTCTTTCGTCGGTATCCTTCGGGGTAAACGATGGGTTCTATTGACTGACCAATAACTGATATAAGTACCTCGTTCTCGGATAAGCTCGATGATATTGAGTCTGTCCAGTACTTCAAGGCGATGTTCATAAGCTGCAATCCTATCCTTTTGACCTCTGCTTCTTTCATACTCTAAGGCACTCAATACCCGCCGCCGAGTATGTTCGTATTTATGGCAAGCACGGCAGCGATATTCTTTATTCCCTGGCTCATTTCCACCACCAAAACGGGATTCAAGTATATGGTGGTTCTCGATATCTTCATTCCTACCACACCTGATGCACTTCATTTTACATTTGACCTTGAGATGTCAACTCTGGATTTTCATAGATGTTGCCTATGACCTCACTGCCAAATTCTTCACTTTCTGGAATATGCAAACCTGTAGAGCCCACTCCGAGTTTTGTCTTCCATTTGATACACCATGCATTCTTGTCCCAGTAAACTTCAGCATTAACCGTTTTGAGCTTCCCGCCTACTTTACCTTGCCAAGTTCTATAGGTTGCAATATCCCCCTCATAAATCTCCACCCCGTTCTTGTCCTTGAGGCCAGTGTACTGCAGCCAGACGAGGCGGCACTCATCTGGTGGTAAGCCTATTGCACTTAGCAACATCCCATCCATAAGAACATTCTCCCAGGAACGCATACGATTACTGATAATCCCCCAAGCCCTGAACTTAATCTCTCTCATTGTTCCCCCTTTTTACATTTCCTTCTGAAGTGTCGCGGGTGGCGGGTGTTGTCTGGGATTTTAGATCTCGCAATTGTAACTGATCCTTTCTTTTCATATATTCCCGCCACCCGACACTCGCTTCCGTTCCGTTCTATTCCGTTAAAGCAAGGGCTTTCTTCTGCTTCCGGTAACTCTCGCCCTCGAGGACCGCCACAACCCCCTCATGCAGTCGGTCTACAACCCGGTCAGGCAGATTCTCTTGAGCCAGGTTTGTTGTGAACACGGTGGGCCGGCGGGCGATGTACCGGGCATCCACTATCATGTCCAGTTTCTCCTGTGCCCAAGCTGTGGGATTGTGAGCACCGATATCGTCAATAACCAGGAGGCCGCACTTTTGAACAAAGTTCAGCATGATGGATTCCTCGCCATTCTGTTGCCACCGCGGCTTGTCGTATTCCGCCCGGATCCGCTCAAGCAAGTTGCTGACCTGGTAATACCCCATGGTGCCCTGAAGTGCTGGCCACCGAATCTCCAGCCAGTTCCAAGCAATAGCCAGTGCCAGGTGAGTCTTCCCCAATCCTGGTTCCCCAACTAGTGTGAGGAAGAAGTGGGGTGATTCGTTGAGCCAGAAAGCTGCTGCCGCATTGTAGGCATCCCTAGTTCCAAGCTCAACCTTGAAGCTAGAGAAGCGATGGGTGTACCTGGTATCCGGTGGTATGTTGGAAAGCCGCAAGCGCCCTGGCTCTATGTCGTACAAATCCCCTGGCACAACCTGGTAAACACCTGGCGCAATTTGCTTCCATCCCATGGTCATTCTCCTTTCCAACTTCTCCTTAATTCGTCGCCTGTTGGGAGGGCTCCTGGGGATCTTGCTGCCCGGGCGGACCCTTGTTTTCCTTTCTTCGCAGCCGTGATTATGCTCTTGATATTCGATATCCCCGAGGTCAGTGCCCATGTGATCGCCTCAATCATCCTCGGGCTGCCGACTTCCTTTTCAGCCACCTCGAACTGCTCTCTTTGGATCTGATTCCCCCAACGCTTCCTTCCGGTCTTTTCAAAGAAAAACTTTGAGGCTTCTGTGGATGCTGCTAAGGATGACTTGTCAT
>JAUVWD010000103.1 GCA_030604285.1 Chloroflexota bacterium | reverse complement strand
CTGCCTCAGGGGAGACATGACCAATAGCTGCACCCCTTGTAGCTCCGGAAAAGCGCCCATCGGTAATAAGGGCCACCTCCTTATCCCTACCCATGCCACTGAGGAGCGAGGTAGGTGTCAGCATCTCACGCATCCCAGGACCTCCCCTTGGTCCTTCATAGCGAATAACAATCACTTCTCCAGATCTGATTTCTCCATTCATTATGGCTGCTGTGGCTGCCTCCTCGCTATTGAAGACACTGGCTGGACCTTGATGAACCAACATCTCAGGGGCTACGGCAGCGCTTTTCACAACACTGCCTTCAGGTGCTAGATTTCCAAATAAGATGCTGATGCCCCCGGTAGCGCTATAGGCTTGTGACAATGGTCGGATTACCTCGTTATTCTTGACCGTAGCCCCTCTTATCACTTCGCCCAGTGGCTTTCCCAAAACAGTATTCGCCCCAAGCTTCAACAATTGGGATATTTCTTGCATTACGGCTGGAACGCCGCCAGCTAAATCCAAATCCTCAATGTGAGAATCGCTCGCCGGGCTTAATTTGCAAATATGGGGAATGGAATCGCTAATCTCATTTAGCCAGGATAAAGGGAAATCAACTCCCGCCTCGTGAGCTATTGCCGTAACGTGCAACACTGAGTTGGTACTGCCACCCAAAGCCATATCCACAGCAAAAGCATTGTAAATGGAATCCGCAGTAATAATCTCTTTAGGCCGAATATTCTTGGCTAAAACCTCCATAACTTGCTGCCCAGCTTCATGAGCTAGTTGAACTCGTCGTGCTTGCACTGCCGGTATCGTGCCATTGCCAGGCAAAGCCATGCCTAGAGCTTCAGTAAGGCAATTCATG
Source organism: Chloroflexota bacterium (assembly GCA_030604285.1). Classification (GTDB taxonomy): domain Bacteria; phylum Chloroflexota; class Dehalococcoidia; order GIF9; family AB-539-J10; genus JADFUX01. Next base: position 2,473 of record JAUVWD010000103.1, on the reverse strand, counting down.
GTATTGGCAGTAAACATGCCACTACAACTGCCACAGCCGGGGCAAGCGACTTCTTCTAGTTCTTCCAATTCAGCTTCAGACATGTTCCCTTTGATAGTCTCGCCAACTGCCTGGAAAATCGAGCTGACGTCAACCAACCTTGGTTGATTATTCTTGTAAAGCTTTCCCGCCATCATAGGACCACCGCTTACAAATATGGAAGGTAAGTTGAGCCTTGCTGCCGCCATTAGCATGCCGGGTACGACTTTGTCACAGTTGGGAATAAAAACTAAAGCATCGAAAGCATGAGCCTCAGCCAAAATTTCCACTGAGTCAGCGATGAGTTCTCTGCTGGGGAGGCTGTACTTCATTCCAGGGTGATTCATGGCAATGCCATCGCATACGATTATAGTGTTAACCTCAAAAGGCACTCCCCCTCGGCTTCGAATCCCCTCTTTTACCGCCCGGGCTATAGTCTGCAAATGGATATGTCCCGGAACAACTTCGCTGAAGCTATTAACAACCCCAACAAAGGGTTTATCCCAGTCACCTGAGGAGCAACCTACGGCCCGCAATAACGACCTGTGGGGTGCTCTCTCAATGCCCTTCTTCACGATATCGCTTTTCACTATTATCCCCTCATTTAGGACAAAAGATTGTGCTCTCTAAAGCAGGAAGCAAAGTATGTTGGCGAAGATACCATAATACCTATCTAGTGTCAATTTGATGCCACAAATGAGTTAGGATTCAAAAACTGAACGGAGAGTAGAAGCGTAGTGAATAGAGGTGATACAAGACAAGGGCAACCCAAGTCTCGGGAGCTAAGAATCATGCATGAGCTGTCTCCGTAATGTTGATGTTCACTATTGCTGGATTTAGTGGCCACGGTTGGGGTCTCATCCTTTAGTGATTTGCGTTTCGCTCCTTGTTTGAGCTTAGACTAGTTAAGACAAATTTGGGCCAGAGACCCTCAAACTTGAAAACTTCGGCGGTACCGTGCCAGCCATTTCAAGCTTGCTGAGGTCTTGCTTCCAAAGCTCCTATTTTATCTATTCTCGAGACGTGCCTGCCGCCTTCGAAAGTGGTGGAGAGATAGGTCTTAACGATTTCCAAGGCTGGCTCAACCTCGACGTCATCCCCTCCAAGGCATAAGATATTAGCATCGTTATGCTGGCGAGCTCGTTGGGCGGTAAGAGTATTGTGGCATAAGGCTGCCCTTACGCCTTTTATTTTGTTGGCAGCTATGCTCATGCCTATGCCAGTGCTACATATTAGAATGCCGTGGTCGAAATCAGATGAAGCTACTGCCTCTCCTACCTTCTCAGCAAAATCGGGGTAATCTACCGAGTCAGCGCTATGGCAGCCGAAATCATGATAGCTATAACCCAGTTTTGGCAGAAGTCCCATAATCGCTTGTTTTAGCCCAAAGCCCCGATGGTCACAGCCTAGGGCAATACGCATTCCGCGCTCCACAGTGTTTCAATTTCATGGCGAGCTATGATTCCTTGGCGTAAAATGCGAGGTACCACGCCTGTTGCATCCACTACCGTTGACTCGTTGCCACCGGGACACTCACCTCCATCGATGATGAAGTCGACCCTCTCTCTTAGTTGCTGCTCGACTTCATCAGCAGTTAAAGCGCTGTAGCTGCCACTGATATTAGCACTGGTGCCAACCAGCGGGCTCCCTATACCCTGAACGAGCGCAAAGCAAATGGGGTGATCAGGGATGCGTACTGCCACGGTGCCGCCGCTGGAGAGGTAAAGAGGCAAGGAATCTGATTTGGGTAGGACTAGAGTTAGTGCTCCGGGCCAGAAACGCCTCGCCAAAGACAAGGCAATTCCAGAAAGTGGCTTGGCTACGGTCGTCACTTGAGATATGTCGCCAAGGAGCAAAGGAAATGGCAAGTGCCTAGGGCGTCTCTTCACTTCATAAATCCGCTCTACAGCTCTAAGACAGAAAGCATCGCATCCTAGGCCGTAGACTGTATCAGTAGGAAAAGCAATTATTCCACCTTTTTTGAGAATTTCAATGCCCTTTTCCACCTGCTGTTGCAAGCTGTCCATTTCCTTGACGCTAGTATAGCATGGTGATAAGCTACATTCACACCGCTAGCATACTCTGAAATGGAAAACAAGTCACAAAGCCACCGAATCTCTGCCAGCGATGACATGGAAGTCTCTACCTATTTGGAGATTGCCAAGGAACTGCGTGGCGAGCAACTTACACTGGAGCCTAAGCTACCTCCTAGCAAACGCGAGACTATAGCAGTCATTGATTTTGGCTCTCAGTATAGCATGCTTATTGCTCGACGGGTACGAGAATGCCACGTTTACTGTGAGCTCGTGCCCTACGATGCCCCCTGGGAGAGAATAGCTTCTTCTAACGTCAAAGGCTTTGTCCTTTCCGGAGGTCCGGCTAGCGTTTATGATGCTGGAGCGCCTTTGGCTCCACCTTATACATATGAGAGTGGCTTGCCTATTCTCGGTATTTG
>JAUVWD010000032.1 GCA_030604285.1 Chloroflexota bacterium | reverse complement strand
GTTAGCTTGAAAGTGGCGAAGAACATGGATAGGCCCATTATAGGGAAGGGAGCAAGGATGAAGAGGCGCTCAGCGGCTTCAGGGGCAAACAAGTATGGGACTAATCTACCCAGCATGTGATTGATGACCACAAAGTACTGCCTGGGCTCATCCCACAGGTAGTGCATGGGGTATACTTCAGAGCTATACGGCCACCGCAGGTCACCTTGTTCCACCAACCCGGGGGAGAAGATGAAGCCCCTGAGTATGAAAAGACCTGCCGCGAGACCCAGCAAGGCCCCTAGCAGGCAGATTGTTAGATTCGATATACCCCGTGTATCGCTTAGCGGTTCATCAGCTCTCACCGATTCCTCCAGGAAATCCGGGCAAACACCGGTCTTTGCTCACAGCCCTCCCCGGCGCTTCAAATCGCTGATTCTGTCTCTGACTCGCTCCTGCTCGCTTCCGGTCCTAGGTTTGAGAGCCGCCACCTCCTCGGTCAGCACCTCCACGCTGACTTTTCCATCCATATAGCTTGGCACCGGAATCCCCATGAGGTGAAGAATGGTGGGGGTTATGTCGTATACACTCGCACCCTCTAGCTTACCGCCTCTTTTTATTCCCCTTCCATAAGCAGCTATTATACCACTCCTATGATGGTCACCATTTCTCACCTCTTCCCGCTCAAAAATGTTTCCTGCTTTGTTGTAGGAGCCCCGTAAGTTGTAGCCCTCGTTAGCGAGCAGAACCACGTCAGGTATATCCCGGGACTCACCAGAATAGATCTCATCACCTTTATAGGCCTGTTTTATTGCGTTGAGGGATGTTGCAGGGTCTCTTAGCTCTAAAGCCTCCTTCATGATATATTCTCTGAGTGTCTCAAATCCCCCCTCATCTACAAAGCCCCGTGGTTCTCTGCCCCTAAGGTTCACATTCACCATCCCCCCTGAAGTTTCCCCAAAATAGGCTTTGGTTCTCAACCAGTCTACGTCGAATATATATTGCAATTCCTCGGAATGCACAAGATGCTTTATCACCACCTCCAACAGCGGGCTGCGTTTTAGTCTCCAAGCTATGTTCCTAAACCCAAACTTCACCAGCATTCTCTGTAGGGTTTCGGCACTGGGTGAGAGTCTATTCCACAGTGCCTTTGTTGGCTTGTTCAGTTGCAACAGACCAAGCTGATGCAGCCAGTTATTTGCATATACACGTGTATGGACACCGGAGAAGCCATGGTCAGAACAGACCAATAGAGTGGTGTCCGCGTCCATTCTAGCCATGCTCCACTGTAGGAATTCGTCAACTTGACGGTAGTATTCAAGAATCGTCGCCTTGTCGTTCCAGTAGTAATGCTGAATGACATCCGCAGAGCGAAATACAATAGCGAAAAGATGCCAATCCTCATTCTCCAACAAGTACTTCCCTGCCCTAATTTGTTCAGCAGTCACCACTTTTACTTTATCCAGCATAGAACTCTTGTCCGAACTCAGTTGTATAAGGTCCTCGTTGAAGTCCACATCATAATCTGGGAATCTCCGTAAAAGCTTCTGCTTAAACTCTGGTGGATATGAAAACTCCGAACTCCGCGAGGGGGTGCCTAGCCCGCTAATCATTACCCCTTTCACCCTGTCTACCGGATAGGTGAAGGGTATATTTATTAAGACCACCTTTCTTCCTTGATCCGAAAGAAGGTGCCAGATTGACTTCGCTTTCTTATCCCGAGAGGAGATTGGCCTCACGAAATAAGAGCCCTCCTTCGGTTTTACAAAACAAAAGACAGAGTGTTTTCCTGGATTGACACCGGTGAGAATAGATGTCCACGCCGCAGGGGAAAGCGGCGGAATGGTACTTTCCAGATCCCCCCAAGCTCCCTCCTGCATGAGCTTTCTAAAGGCAGGCAGTTTACCCTCATCAGCCCAAGGAGCGATTAGGTCCCAGGTAGCTCCATCAAAACCAATGAGTAGGACTTTCTCCTTACTCATCACTTTGTCCTCATAAACTTCTCAGCGCTCGGGTCCCAATCGATGTCTAGACATCAAAGGGAAACCACTTCTTGGCAACTATGCAGAGTTCAGTGTATCCACTCTCATGTTCCATTTACCTCGGCTCTCAGAACATAGATCCAATGGGCTGATAGCCACGGACAGAGTTTTCTTGTAATTCCCATTAATAGGATGGAGGGGATACTCAAAGCACCTTTGACGAAGTAGTATAGGCTTACAAGCTTGGAACCAGAAGAGGATGCTTGCCCTAGCCCTTTGTCACCCCCTTGACCCATGCCTATCAGCTTAGCTGCTCTATATACCAATTGATCAAGTATAAACATGGAAACAGACGGATCCACAGGATGGGAAGACTCTAAGAGAAGCCCATTCTCTCGAAAGAGCCGTCCCCATTCACTCTTGGATATGGAAAGCAATGGAGAAGACAAGCTGATTGAATGCGGCTGGGAAAGCTCGAGCAGAAACGCGCGTCCCTCACCCTTTTTAAGAACCCTTTTTATTTCCCTTAGAGATTCTCTTAAATCATCCTTCGACGGAAGGTGCTGCAACATGGTAACTGTAATAACAACGTCGAAAGCTCGGCTTCCAAAAGGTAGGTTAGTAGCAGAGGCCTGAGCCACTTTCTCTGTTCTTGCTAATCCTAATATAGATCCACTTATATCGATTCCATAGACATCTTCAGCCCCCCACCTCCGAAAATAATCGAACCAGTAGCCAGAGCCACAACCGATCTCTAGGATCTCTTTATCGTACAGCAGGCTTTTGATTTCCTTGAGCGCACTTTTCTGCACATGCCGGATGTAGCTATTAGTAAGCCGACCCGCCCATGGTATCAGGGTAGCGGTGTCTTTATATTCATCCCCCATGCTCTCCCAATATTGTCTCGGCTTCAATCTTAGATCCTTTGTTCAAGAATTTCCAAAAACTCCTCAGCGCTGTTGTCCCAACTAAAGCGGGAGGACCACTCTAGGGCATTTCGACTCAGCCTTGCTCTCAATTCCGAATCAGTCAGCACCGCGATTATCGCCTTCGCTAGTTGCTCGATATCCCCGTGAGGAACGAGCAATCCCGTCTCCCCGTCCCTTATGGAATCCCTTAGGCCAGGGACATTATAGCCAATGGCTGGTGTCCCGCAGGCGTTGGCTTCAATTACTGTAATTCCCCACCCTTCCTTCATCGACGGGCTGACGAATACCCAAGCCCTCTTCAGTATTTCCGCTTTCTCCTCTTCAGATATCTCTCCTGCCAGCGTAATGCTGTTAGAATTCGGGTTTGACCCCACCAGCTTCTTGAGGTTCTGGCCTCCTCTGCCGGCGACTACCAGCTCGGCTTCCGGCATTGCCTCCCTAACCAGCTCGAACGCTTGAAGCAGGTGGTCTACTTGCTTGTATCGCTTTATTCTTCCTACATAAGCTATCACTGGTCTTGCCGACTTGACCCCGCAACCTAATGCCTCATGCTCTACCGCATTGTGGATTATGCGTAGCATCTCGTCGGGTATTCCAGATTCGGCAATCTCTTGCCTCGAACTGTTGGAGACTGTAACCACAGGGACCTTGCGATAAAGAAAGGGGATCATTCGCTCAGCCAGCCAGGCGACAAAGGCGGCGGGTAGCGGCAGTTCTCTGAAAAACACGTCTTTCTTCATCAGGTGATGTATGATAGCAACCTTCGGCTTTCTAACAAATAGGGGTGTAAAAAAGGGAACACCGTTTATGCTATCAATGACTATATCGAAATTCTGCCGCCTTAGCCTAAACAGGTAGTTGAACATGGCGTGCAGATAGACGGAAAAACGCTCGCCTCGCCTTATTATTCTTATTCCATCTATCTCATCTTCTTCCCGACAGCCCTCGTATTTTCCACAGAACCACACTACTTCATGCTCAGGGACAAATCTCTTGGTAATCTCATGGAGGAAGACCTCAGCACCACCACCCCATGGATGTGTTATGTCACGCCAATTGAAACACAGGATTCTCATTTCAGCGTCATGTAGATTTCGAATCTCCTGAGGCTCGTACAGCAGGATTCGGTGCGGTATTCTCTAACTAGCCCAGAAGCTCTATGCCTACATCTCCTCGTTATTCGTATTGACAGTGATCCCTATAGATGCCATTGACACCGAACTGCCTTTATCTATTGCGGGTTTGTTTCTGCTCATTCCTTACTTCCCAGTATAGGGGAAAAATGAAAGCTAGACACAGCCCTCCGGAGACAAGCATGATGTTTACCAATTGGGCAATACTGGAGTGATAGAGAACTATTAAGACAACCTGGAGAATTGCTACTCCGACAAGGGGTAAAGCTACCTTCTTGCTTCGGTTTAGGGAAAGGAAGTAGCTCATCAGCAGGAATGAAAGGACAAAGAATAGCATAGCTAGCCCATACTTGACAAGGTCAGGTGAGGCAAACGCGTACTTGCCTCTGAGAAGGAAATCTCTGACGAAATCGGGAAAGAGCAGATATGTTATGACTACTGCTCCACCTATGAGCACGACATATAATGCTGATTTCTTTAGCAATGAGAGATGATCTCCCCCGCGTTCAAAGAGCTCGGATGTCTTGGGAAACATGGCTACGGCTATCCCCATGGGTGCGAATAGGGCTACCCTGCCGAGGAGCGACATGCCGGCATAGACCTCGGCGCTCTGCGAGCTAAGGTAATGCTTTGCTAGGACCACATCTATATTCGTGAGCATGGCAAAGCAGACAAAGGCTAGTGAGGCAAATCCAGTATACGACCTGAGGGCGCTAAGTTCAACCCTTTCATTGCCAAAGCTGGACAACCCCTTGAGAAGGTACATGGTTACCAAGAAAACTATGCCGAAGGCCAGGACAATGGGGATCAACCCACCGTAGACGCCCAGTCCCAAGGAGACTAGAAGAACAGCAAGAGAAAGTCTAAGCAAAGCCCACAAAGTCTGGCTGAACCCCAGGGGCAGAAATCTTTGCAGGCCTTGCAGAACTCCGAGATTCACCGGGACTGAGAAAGCGAAGACGAAGGATAAGAACATGATTAGCGGAAACAGGTTGTTATCTATGTTCAGTAGCCTGGAGACTAGAGGGCTAGCCGCAGCAGAAGCCGCAAATGCGATCAACCCAAGCAGCAAGGTTCCTTTCAGGGAGAACCTCCACAAGTAGTTTACCCCGCTCATGTTACCGCGGGCTTTCAATGCGGAGACGAATTTGGTCATAGGGAGTTGCAGGCTTCGAGGAATCCATAGGACTATCATGAACAGTGAAAATAGGCTGAATAGCGTTGCAAATTCTGCTGGACTCAGCATTATGCCCATAGAGAGTTGGTACAGGTAGTTCAGCAGCCCGGCTAATAGGCCAAAGGCAGTCATTAGCAAGCCGTGTCTTGCCAGATCGTCTGTTTTCAGTCGTTCTTTAAGAATTGTTCGGCTGAAGTTGATAGCCATCGCTAGTGTGATAGCCCCTCTTGTTTTTCTTCTTTCCCATTATGTCTGGCGTATACGGTATCTATTCCTAATTCGGCAGTTCTTTATTTGAGGCAACACCTCTGATGCACCGTTCGTAATTGAACCAGGGTATCGTCGCAGATAATCCTCGACCTAGCTGCCAGTCTTGGTATTCGCCAGAGCGGCCCACACGGCAACCAGTAGCATTCCCGTTTTCTGGGACCTGCCCTCCTTGACTGACAAAGTCTGGCATGCTGACAGGGTTTGCGCATCGTCAATTCGACAGTCCAACCCAAGGCAGCTTGCCAACTACCTCCCGGCTTGCAGTAGAGGTAGACGCTATTCTACCACAGCTTGCAGCGCGAAGCTACTCCTGCCTGAGGTATAGATCCTAACCAATCTTGATCAAACCTCCACATTTTGCTTGCTGTTGAGAGACGGCAGCGACCTTCCTGGCAAGGCTAGTCTTGCTGGCCAGATCGTTTGCTGCGTCCCAAAGCGCTCGCTCCTATCGTATGCTGCTCGCAATACGAGACGTTAAAGAATGCGCAGCTGGTTTGTGAGCACCGCGCTCAATAGAGACTGGGTTTCTAGGAAATCGTTGGGGATAACATTGATGGAAGGGAGCTCAGGAAAGAGGTGCCTCTATAGGGGTGTGGAGAGTTCCTTTAGGCTGACGGCCTCAACCATTATCTCGCAGCCTCTTTGAGATTCGCCATGGTCTCATCCAGCGCCTTGCCCTGAGTCACCACCGCTATCTCCAGGCACTCAGCAACGTAGTAATCTTTGCCCTTGTGCACGAAGAGGTCTTAATGGAATGGCGGAAGGGTTCTCTTTCCTCACTGGGCTGGCGTTCTCTCCGCCTTGTGCACGAAAAGGTGGTTTTCTTATGGTGTATATGCCAAAGGCTACGCAGGTAATCACCCCTGCTGCTAGAGATGCATAGATTACTCCAAGGAATGCCAAGCCGAGTAAGATAACGGCACCCCAGCAAAAGAGGGGAAAGCACCCCATGCAAAATATCTTCGAAGTATACTTTGACGTCTACCCTATCAAATCCCCTGAAAATGGTTATGAGCATGCCGGTCAACACGGAAAACGGTATTGTGGCGGAGAATATCTTGAGCGGTGTGGATAACTCTGGCTTGTCGAATACCTTTGTGGACAGGATGTCGGAGGCGAAGAAGAGGACTAATGAGAGAAGAGTGCTGGCAATTAGAGTGAACCCCAAGGATGAAAATACCACACCTTTTATCTTTGATAGCTCACCGCCAGCGCTTCCGGCGCAACTCGAGATAGACCCTCTTACCCATCTTCCAGCTATGAAGCATCTTCCTTGGCTTGCTCCGCCCGTGACCATAAACATCTGATCCCCCACAACAGGGGCAGGAATCCCTCTTTAGTCCGCCTCGTACCTCCACTGCAATAGCTTGTTCATCCTCACTTAGCCCCTCCACTTCGTACCCCTTAAGCCCGAGTAAAATTGTGATGCTATCCTTTTGGCTCTTAGCCACCGGTGGCAAGACCTTCTTCCTGTCAACTTCCTTTGCCCTGGAGTTCTTACCACCTTGTCATTTTCCACACAAATCATCATACAGCCGCTCCTCAGTTGACAAATGCCCACGCCAGTGGTAAAAAGAGGCATGCGAAGCTACATCGGGATATGGCTTCATGACCCGATTTTCGCTCTGCTCCCGCTGAGGGGCCTCATTTTAGCTTCAAAAACTGGAGCCAGCGGTCGGATTCGAACCGACGACCTGCGGTTTACGAATCCCACGGACTATGTGCTAATCCGTGCCATTAGCTACGATTTAGTACGCCTGTTCGGCTTTTCCTTAACCCTGTTTCGTAGCTATTGTGTTGTTTAGTGCTATCCCGTGCCGCTCAGTGGATTAGCAAAAGATTAGCAAAATGGCCATCTGGAGCAGGTTCAGGGTTAGTGAGTTTGGCCCCTCCCAGCGACCATTTCGTATTTGTCTGCGCCCAAAATCCTGGGCAAAACCTGACGAAGCAGTTGGTCTTTGCTACCAGCCCTTTCCTTGACCAGAGAGGCTGGCATCCCTAGCGAAGCGG
>JAUVWD010000019.1 GCA_030604285.1 Chloroflexota bacterium | reverse complement strand
CCAAGGATGTAAGGCAAGACCAGCCTTATGCTGGCTATGCCGATTTAGATGTCAAAGCCATCACCCCTGATATGCTCACCGGAACTGTGGTTGGCGATGTATATGACCGAATCATCGTTCGCTTGCTAGAGGTTAAGCAGTCTATTGAAATCATTGAGCGGTGTCTAGATGAAATGCCGCCTGGCCCCATAGTTGCCGAGCCGAAGACAGCAAAGCTGTTGAATACACTAACCAAAGCAGAAGGTGAAGGCGTCGGCCGAGCCGAAGCGCCTAGAGGTGAAGTTATACACTATGTTCGTCTGGAAGCTGGGAGGGAGACTCTGTCCAACTGGAAGATAAGGGCCCCCACATATGTGAACCTTATGTCCATACCAACAATACTCAAGGGCGGGCAGATTGCCGATGTCCCAATAGCCTTTGCATCGATTGACCCCTGTATGTCATGCACCAATAGAGCTATTGTTCTCGACGTCAAAACGAATAAGACGTCTTTCCTTAGCGGCGAGGAATTGCACAAGCTGTCCGTTGAGAAAACAAGGAACTTGAAAGGTAATGAATCTACTAGGTGATAGCGCCTGGTTAAGCATTCTGATCATAATCATCGGCTCGATCGTCGTTGCCCTGCTCGGGGCAGTCTTTGCTCTGTTATTCCGGGGTATCGACCGCAAATTAGTTGCCCACATGCAGGGTAGAATAGGCCCTCCAATAATCCAGCCCTTCCGTGATGTTCGGAAGCTACTTATCAAGGAAACTATTGTACCTGACGGTGCGGTTTCTTGGCTCTTCAATGCTGCTCCAATTATTTGCCTAGTGGTGACAATTGTGCTAGTTCTTTACATACCCGTGTTCGGGCAGAGGGCACTTCTAGATGGCTTTGGCGACTCCATATTAATATTATACCTGTTGATTGTCCCATCTTTAGCATTTGTGGCAGGTGGGTTCGCATCAAGTTCACCGTATGCTACTGTGGGTGCACAGCGTGAAATGGTTATTATGATGAGCTACGAATTTTCCCTGGCATTAGTGATAGTCGCCATTGCTTGGCGTATTCTTCCTCTTACCGATGCTGATCCGTTTATGCTATCCACGGTTGCTGCATATCCCATATGGAAAATAGTAGGACCAATAGGAATCGTCGGAGCAGTGATTCTGCTCTTTGCCCTGCTGACGGTTACACCAGGAGAAGTCTCTAAGGTGCCATTTGACATAGCTGAAGCTGAAACCGAGATTGCTGGAGGAATATTGGTTGAATATTCGGGCAGAAATCTAGCTTTATTCTACCTCTCCGACATGCTTAAGGCTTTTGTCATAGTATCCTTAATAGTCGCTCTGTTTTTCCCGTACAACCTCTCTCCTGTGATTGGAATTAGCGCCAGTATTCCTGCGGCGATAGTAGATGGCTTATTCTTCCTCGTCAAAGTGTTTGTGATAATGTTTGTTAGCGTGATGCTGATACGCACTGCCATGGCGCGGTTTAAAATTAGCCAGGCAAGCTATATCTACCTGATAGCAATGACGCTCATAAGTCTTGTGGGGCTAATATTGATAGGGGTAGATTTGATGTTATGAGGCGAGAGATATGGGAGTAGTTAGGACGATATTAAAGCAGCTCTTTCTGAAGCCGGCTACAAACAAATTCCCGGCAAAATATGCCCCGGCATCAACCATTCAATTCCTGGACAAGGTCACAAAAGGTGAACTGAAGTTGATACCACCAATTCCTGTACCACCCAAGTTTCGCGGGAAAATCGCCTATGACAGGGATAAATGTAGTGGGTGCAAGTTATGCGTCAAAATCTGCCCCACCAGAGCCGTAGAGTTCCTACCCGAAGAGAAAAAGGTGAAAATATTCATATCCAGATGCTGCTTCTGCGCTCAGTGTGTGGACATCTGCCCAGTGGATGCGCTTGCCATGACCGATGAGTTCCTGCTTTCCACCTACGACAAATATGCCGATGAGCTTGTGCTAAAATAGCGAGGTAGACTACAAGCTTTTCGTTTTCGAATTCCGGTCGTAAATACTCATTTCCAGAAGCCTTATTTCATTCAGGCGACTTTCTGTTATCAGACTTGCAACGTGATCCCCTACCTTTTGGACAATGCTAGATAACGCTGTACCGAAATCCATTCTAGCGGGTTGGATTCCTATAAGCACCACATCGTTACACAACTCGCTTACGTAAGAGATAAAAACAGATAGTGGTATGTTATGCGTGGAAACATGCATGACGCCTATCTTCTCAGGTGGGATAATTCTATATGAACCCGGCGTCAATCCCATATCAGCCGCGTCCACTAATACAAGCCTGTCAGGATTATGTCTTCTGATGATTGATGTGTAATTTTCAGGAGCGGTGCCGCAATCTATCGCAATAACGCCACTCATTCCCATGGCTTGAGCGTGTTCTGGCTCTTCTTCAGCGTCATGCAGACATTCATCGACCCTCTCTGCAACATAAACGCCAATTCCATCGTCGCCATTTAATATGTTCCCTATGCCAAGGATTACCTCTTTCACGTCTTATCTATCAGCATAAAGCATAAACCTCAGACAAATCAAATCTACTGAGCTTCCGAAGACCTGCCAAAAGGATAAAGCTTTTGCACAGAGCCATACGACTTTGTTCTTGTCATCACTTTCACAGTGACTCCAGTCGAAGTACGGCTAGCCTAAACAGACCCGAAGCGCTTAACAGCTATTGAGTTATTTGACCCGTATAGCTATAGTTGAATGATATTCTTGATTTCCCTGTGAAATAATACGCCTGCTTGTTCTTCCTTGACGCTGGAAACTCAGCAATGCTAGACTTGCCTTGCCCGTGAACCGAGTCGGCATTTTGTATCATCCCCGGCTGGAGAAAGCTCGAGATCTAGCTAACAAGCTGGCAGACTCATTATCTGGGCAAGGGGTCAAGTCGTGGCAATGTTCAGCCTGGGAGGAAGATAAGGCTAAATCCCAGGTGGCCGGCTCAGATTTAATCCTCAGCATTGGCGGTGATGGTACTATCCTTCGTGTCGCACGGATCATAACCCCATTAGCCGTGCCAATCCTAGGGATAAACTTGGGGCGACTGGGATTTATCACGGACTTAAATGCTGATGGGGCTCTATCGCAATTGCCCCGGTTGCTTGATGGCGAAGGTTGGATGGAGGAGAGAGCAATGCTTCAAGCTCAGCTTCAGGAAAGAAGCTTCCATGCCCTGAATGATGTGGTAGTGCGAAGTACCGCTGTTCGCTTGATTAATATAGAGGTAAAGATTGATGGCGAGTTACTGGGCACCTATCGAGCTGATGGCATTATCCTTGCTACAGCTACAGGCAGCACCGCCTATTCGCTGGCGGCTGGAGGACCCATTCTTAACCCTCAATCTAGAGAAATCATCCTCCAGCCAATTTCGTGCCACCTCGGCTTGAGTCATTCTTTGGTATTGCCTCCACAAAGCATGGTCAACTTAAAGCCGGTTGATGAAGATAAGACTATCCTTAGCATCGACGGACAGGCTGACCTACCCTTACCTGGCCGACAAGATGTTGAGGTGAAACTCAGCCCCTATTTAGCTCGCTTCTTAAGGCTCAACCAGCCAAGCTATTTCTATAGCTCCTTGCGGCAGAAATTGAGAGGGAAAGAGTAATATGGAGGTTGGCATAAAAGTCGACAGGGCAAAGGTATGGGATGCTGCCGCAATGCATCAGCTAATTAATTGGTTCGCTGGTCAAGGCGAGATGCTACCTCGTGCCTTGAGCGAGATATATGAGGACATCAGGGATTTCTTTGTAGCTAGGGACGGGGACAGAGTCATTGCCTGCACCGCTTTGCACGTCAACTGGCTCGATCTGGCCGAAATCAAATCCTTAGCTGTAGATGAAAGGAGCCAGAATCAAGGAATTGGTTCTTCGCTTGTTCAGGCTTGTCTCAATGAAGCTAAGGAGTTGGGCATCCCCAGCGTTTTTTGCCTCACTCGTAGGCCAGCTTTCTTCGAGAAACGTGGCTTTCGTTTAATTGATAAAATGGAATTGCCCCACAAAGTATGGGCAGAGTGCTACCGCTGCCCCAAATTTCCTAATTGCGACGAGGTAGCGCTCATTTGCCACTTTTAGGAGCCGATCTTGCTGCCGGAAAAAGTTCTATCTAGTAAAGAAATCTGCCACGGCCGTGCAGTGAATTTGCGCGTGGACCAGGTGGAGAAACCCAGTGGTAGAAGAACTACCAGGGAAATTGTGGAGCATAGTGATTGTGTAGCTGTAGTGGCCATTGATGATCAGGACAACGTACTCTTGGTTCGCCAGTTTCGTCATGCGGTAGGGAAGTTCCTCCTCGAAATACCCGCCGGTGGCATAGAGCCTGGTGAGGATCCCATCGACTGCGTCCGTCGCGAATTGCAGGAGGAAATCGGCTATTTGCCCCAGAAAATAGACGAACTTGGTGGTTTCTATGCCATCCCAGGCTACGGCACAGAATACCTGCATTGCTATCTAGCTAGCAACCTCGTGCTCAGTCGCCTTGTGGCTGAGGACACTGACGACATTGAGCTGGTGCGAGTCCCTCGCGGTCAGATACCCCAGCTTGTCGCTTCAGGCGAGATCTGCGATGCCAAAAGCATTGCCGCCTTGCTCACCTTCAACTTCATACAGCAAGGGAAACAGCGCTAAGCAAGATATGCAGTTAACCGTAAAACCTCTTATAGTGCTCGCTCCTCTCTAACGCCAAGCTCTTCCTAATCAGGTAAGGCATGATCCCATAAGGTCTGCAAGGTTCACGTCCCAGCACATCCGCTTAGCGGATTCTCAGTGCCTGATTCCCGCCTCGGTCTTCGGCAGCGCAACCACAGACCAAGGGGAGCTGCTGCGATCGCGCACCTTACGACATAGATTTCTATCTGGGCAGGCATCAGCACCTAGGTGGCAAGCAGAACTGCGCAGTAGTCCAGCAGGATATGTAGGAATGCCAGCAGAAGGCACTATCCATTGCGGGCAGCCCGTTGAGCGCAGCTAGACGCAGCCTTAATAGCCGCGATGACCGCCAAATTTGCCAACAGAGGCCCCGAATTAGCCGATCATGCCAGAAGCTAGCGTTGGCGGAATGTCATCAAAGCAGTTACAAGTGCTACCACGGCTATTGTGAGGTCGAGGTAGGCCAGAACTGTGGCTGTAGCTAAACCTGATTAAAGCTCACTGTTTTGCCCTCTCGATTCGCTGGTTCCTGGACTGAGTTTAGAGTTCGAGTGCGCAACTTGTCTCCGTGGGTCCTTGAGGCGGGCAACAACGTCTGAGGGAACATATTCGTGTATGGGGCCCAGAGGCTTGAGCCAGCCGCACATAAGGTAGAACATGTGCTCAAGCTTTGAATAGGTGACCACAGAGTGTCGAGTGCTTTGTCGAGGTCGACTTTTGCTCTGGAAGAAAGGCCCAGTCAAGGGGCGTCTGTGTGTCGCGTTCTCCTTCAAGTAGCAGAATGCCGAAAGAGACGTTGCCTATTAAGATAAAACCTGAGAGTGCTACACTTGCGGAACTTCTCCATCCTTGTCAATCCGATCTTTCGCACCTTTTTAGGCTGTGTAGCTCCCAAGGCGACCAGACCTTTGACATCCCCTACTCTGGTAACCGTTCTTCACTCTCCCTTCCTTCTATGTCTCAGTTCGATGCCACGTACGTGAGCCAAATCTTGCATAATTTCTCTGAGAGCCTTCGCTTTGGCTTTCATATCCGCGCTATCGATTTGGCTGCCGACTAAGCCCTCCTTCACATTGTTTACTGACTCATTAATTAGCTCAGGAGGCATAAGCATTGCAGCCAGGCAATAGAAGCTCATAGACCTACCTTCATTATAGTTATTGAGCAGATCCTCCAGTACTAGCCGCCGCCTTCTTTGCCCCCTCAGCCAATCCTTCATGCCGCTTTCCTTAATGCTATCTAAGCTCTCCTGGGCAGTTCGTGTCTGTTGGTCTGTTCCCCAACGCCTTCTAGAGTATCTTTCACAGGGATATTCTTCACATTCGGCGCAGGTGCTGAATCCTTTCTTCGTTACGCAGCACCGGTAGATGCTACACCAGGAATGCTGCTCACCCAACCGGCAGCCGATACACCTGCTTGGCGCCTTCGACTGATACTTGGTACACAACCCACAGAATATTCCACAACAACCAGCAAGATCAAATTCTTCCACTGTGTTCATTCGCTCTTAAACTGGACCTGCTACCCCAACGTGCAGTGGTATAATGTGGTCTTACTTTAGCGCTTTGGCGAATTTTGCTTCATGGAGCACCCATAACACTCCCGCCACCAACATTGGCAACGGGTAGACTAGGAATGTCCATAGAAGATTCAACTCACAATCCATTAGTCTGATGGTGAAGATCATCCCGGTAATGACGCCCGCAGCAATCAACCACCAGCCGCCAATTCGCTCATGCTTCCAGGCCACAGCGGTGGCGGCAATCATTGAGATGGGACCAGAGAGCAGTAGGACACAATCCCCAGGGCTCGGCATCCCTCTAAAACCCTCGCCGATAGCGAAGGTCACAAACAGTATCCCAAACGCAATGCCTATTCCCAAGGCAGTATAGCGCATCCAATTTACGGGGACCGCCTTACCTGTTATATGCCAATTTGCCTATTCTCCCTTAATAGGATATCGAATGATAGTCTTCTGGACTTTTGCTTCAGGTCCTGTGAGGTATTCCTCTTCGTGAACGCCGGCTATCTCGTAGCCGCTTTCCTCAATGAATTTATGCAGGCGCTGAACTGCGGCCATTTCTTCAGAGTAAGGCCCGATATAGAGAACTTGTGCTATTGTGCCGTAGTCCCACTGCTCGATCTTGACTTCGATGCCAGAGACTTTTTGTGGGATAGAAGTCGTATCTTCGGGAATAGGCAGGCCACAGATTCCCAGCCATTCATCTTTGGGGACAAGGTGGGCATTGGGCCACCTTGCTCGAAGCTTATCCACTTTGAATTCCGCACCTTTCTTTTTGAGTTCGAACTTTAGCTTATAGACTGAACCATAGAGAGCCGGGAGGAATTCCGGCATTACCATGTTTGGGTCACCCTTCATATACACCACGGCCATCTTTTGTGATGGCATTTGCAGGATTTGTGGCTCTTTAATCGAGGCCGATTTGGGCGGTGTCATGTGAATACCTCCTTTCTCCCCCGTGAGTATAGCAGATTTGGCGACTTGCCTCGCGTCCTTGCAGTTCACCTCTTGATTCTTGTTACTCAGACCAATCTTTCAACCACCGGGCGGAAAACCGCTGACCTTCAAAAGTCGAATCAATCATCATGTTGGCAGACTTAGAACATCGAGTAGTAAGAGCAGGACAACTGTAGGAGGTCCTGTGGGTTCTCCTTGGCGTTGCTGTCTTCAACCCACACAGTCATTTCGGCTACCACCTCCTGTAGTCGCTTCTTACTTATTTCGACCAGGCAACTAGCAGCCACCTCCCTTACCTTCCAGTCATCCTTTTGGGCCAATTGCTTGATTTCAGGAAATGCCTCCTCAGGCTGTTTGATTCCTAGCTCAACGAGATTCTTAACCCCTTCTACTTTGGTAACCATCTTCGTCCCCCTTTCTTCCTGAGTTTTAATTCGATGCCATGTTCTTAAGCCAGATCTTGAACAAACCCTCTGAGTGCCTTTGCCTTGGCTTTTACACCCAGCCTATCGATCCGATTGCTAGTTGGCTTTTCCTCCAACTTCCTTAGTTCTGCACATGTTCGGAATGCATGGCTTATGGGTAACAAAATATTCCTATTGGTGAGCCTCTGGATTATTCTTTTCACAGGGAAAGTCATCACATTGTGGGCATATATAAGACCCCTCTTCTTAACGCGGCAGCTATAGATCTTACACCGGAAGGTTAGGCAGAGTATCTTACAGGCAGGACATTTGCCCAGTGTGGTCCACTGAAATCTGGGGCAAAACCCACAATATGAGGCGCAACAGCCAACGAGGTTAAATTCTCCCATATTAGACTAAATATGACAATCTTTCCGTAGAGACTCCACAGGTAGATCCTACTGTAATTTACTTATCTTCTCCACCAGCCAAGAACAGCTAAGGTGCTCAGCCCAACACCGGCAATCACTGCTCCAACCCAGCCCAGCAGACACAGACTGGTCACGATTGCGCCGGCAATGATGACTCCTGAAAGGATAGATAGGAAAGCATACCTGAACTTCAAGCCCAGCAGGAAGGCGGCGATTGACCCAGTCCAAGCGCCGGTTACGGGAAGTGGAATGGCTACGAATAGCATCAACCCAATTCTCTCATATCTTTCGATCCTCTTTCCCTGCCGCCTGGTACGCTCAAAGACCCAGTCGACCGCCTTCCGACCTGTCTCTATACGACTAACAACCCTGGCCAACGAGTCTAAGAAAAGCAACAGGATGGGCACAGGCAGCATGTTGCCGATGACAGCCAGGCAGTAAGCCTTATACCAGGGCATATCAAACACGTTTATAGCTATGGGCAAGGCTAGTCGAAGTTCCACCACAGGCAGAGCTGATATGATAACGATTATCGCCTCTTGAGAAATCCCCCAACTAAGAAGTTCTTCGATCATAGCTTTGGCCAGCCATTATACCATT
>JAUVWD010000082.1 GCA_030604285.1 Chloroflexota bacterium | reverse complement strand
ATCCAGACAAGAATCTGCAAACACAACGGCCAGCATCGCTTCAGCGATTACACAGGCAGCAGGAACAATACAAATATCGCTAGGCTCATAATGGTCCTTGACAATTTCACCACTCAGGAGATCTACCGAAGGCAAAGGGTTAGCCAAGGTAGCAATGGGCTTGACTACAGCCCTGACCATTATGTCTTCGCCATTGCTCATGCCGCCCTCTATGCCACCAGCACGATTGGTAGCATGGCGCCAAGGTGGAGATTGCTTCGCTGCCTCCTCGCTTCGCTCGGAGCTTCGGCTCGCACTAACAGTGGGGCTGGGTTCGATAATATCGTGAGCTTCAGAGCCTTTCAGTCCAGCTAAACCAAATCCCGCACCGATTTCCACCCCCTTTACGGCATTGATGCTCATTATCGCCTGGGCAACTCTGCCATCGAGGCGGCGATCCCAATGGACATGACTACCCAAGCCAATAGGCACACTAACAGCGATTACCTCCAACACGCCACCTAAGGTATCCCCCTCACCCTTAGCCTTATCAATAGCTGCCATCATCTCCTTTTCCATTTCAGCGTCAGCACAGCGGACTGGGGAAGCTTCGACTTGCTGCCAATCTATGGAAACTGCTTGGCCTGGCTCGCAATGAGGGAGGGAAGCATCCCGCAATGACGCTCTGACACCGCCGACCGCTACGGTATGGCTGTGAATGGCGATGCCCAGTTCCTCGAGAAACCTTTTGGCTATGGCTCCAGCAGCTACTCTGGCAGCCGTTTCGCGAGCACTAGCTCTTTCCAAGATCGGCCTAATATCCTTAAGCCCGTACTTAATCACTCCGGCCAGGTCCGCATGTCCCGGACGGGGCCGAGTTACCGGCTCTGCTTCCTTCTCTATAGGAGTAACACTCATTGTCTCTTGCCAGTTTTGCCAATCTCGGTTGGGGATAAAGAGAGCAATGGGACTGCCTATAGTAAGTCCATAGCGGATCCCTGAGATGATTTCAGCCTTGTCCTCTTCTATTGCCATGCGGGGACCACGCCCATAGCCTTGCTGGCGGCGTTTGAGTTCCTTATTGATATAGGCTGCCTCCAGAGGAAGGCCGGCTACCATTCCCTCAACTATGGTTGTCAATCCCTTCCCATGGGATTCTCCCGCGGTGAGGAAGCGAAATTGTCCCATTAGCTTTGGTACAGATATTGAGGTTGAGGATACGTATGAGATAAGGTTTGTAGCAGGATTATATCCTGCCCACTTAATCCCAGTAGTCTCATCTGGATAATATCAGCCAAATTGCCCAAGTCTAACCCCAGAAGCGATTCTAATAGGGATGGGCGCTTGGGCTTGTAATACTCTACACTAGGAGCTTCAATACCGGCTAGTTGCGCTGCCAAATCTATAGCCGTATCCAACCCACCCAGCTCATCAATCAGGCCTAGTTCTTTAGCTTCACTACCGATGTAAAGCTGACCGGTAGCCAAACTTCTTACTTCCTCCATACTGAGGCCCCTCCCCTCAGCTACTACTTCGACGAATTGCTCGTAATATTCATCGGTCATTTGTTGCATAATTTCCTTTTCCTCGGGCGTCAGTTCCCTTAATCCTGAATACATATCCTTGTATTTGCCGCCTTTAAATGTTTGAATCTCAATTCCCAGCTTCTCATAAAGCCCTTTGACATTCGGTATTTGAGAGATAACCCCGATGCTTCCCGTCAATGTGCCTGGAAGAGCCACGATCTTGTCAGCCTTAGCCGAGATATAATAGCCGCCAGAGGCAGCCATGCTCCCCATGCTTACAATAATGGGCTTTGATCGCTTGACTTCTTCTATCTCCCCCAGAATTTCCTGGCACGGCGCCACTACCCCACCAGGGCTCTCTATGCGAAGAACAATTGCCTTAACCGCCATATCCCGTTCTGCCTTATTCAGTTGCTCCTTCACCAGTTCCGGAGTAATGACTTGGCCATAGAATAGGGAAGTGCTTTCTGCCATTATGGAACCACTGAGGGGAATCACAGCAATTTTATCCCCCGCAAACGTACAGCTAGAGGGAACTAGAATAGCTATAACTAATAGCGCAACCAAGCCAATAATAGGCACTTTCCTCTTTAGCATCTCTCCAATACCTCGTCAGCTTTGTTGAGCATTATGTCAACTGGCGCTTTCCGATAGGTCCATAGCTCAAACGAAGCCGCTCCTTGATATACTAACATAGGTAAGCCGCCAAGTATATTGGCCCCTGCCCTTTGCGCCAACTGCAATAGAGGCGTTAGCGAAGGGTTGTATATGAGGTCGTAGACTAAGGCACTGCTAGGAATCGCTTCAAGCCTTAAAGGCGACTTCCCCTCTTCAGGACTATGCTTCATCCCTATAGTAGTGCAATTGACTACTAGGTGACAATGTTCAAAAGTCACAGGCGTAGTCACGGTGGGCCAAGGCAAAACAACTGTTTTTGTTTCCAATCCAATCGAAGCTTGGTAACTTCTCACACTATTTGCCAGTGCTTCAGCTCTTTCCAAAGTGCGATTGATAATAGTGAGCGAACCTGCTTTCTTTTGCACCAAAGCAAAACTTACAGCTCTAGCTGCTCCACCAGCACCCAAAATTATCGCTTGTTTGCCTTCAGGCTCAAAATTAGCCCGTTCATGTAATGCCTGGATAAAACCATGGGCATCAGTATTGAAGCCCAGAAGACTATCATCCCTCTTGACTATGGTATTAACTGCGCCAATCAAACTTGCCAGTTCATCAATCTCATCCAGTAGAGGCAAAACAGACTCTTTATAAGGCACAGTTACGTTAGCTCCCAAGTTTTGAGGATGTCTTAACCTGCTCACCGTCTCCCCAAGCTCTCCGGGGAGCGTTTCCCAAGCTTGGTAGCGAATATCAAGCTGGTAATAGTCCAAAGCCGCTTGCTGGAAGTAAGGAGAAATGGAATGCTTGACGGGGTAACCAATGAGGCCTATGAACCTTGACATTAGCCGCTAAACCCTTGAGCTATCCAGAAACCCTTGAAGAATAAACGCAGCGGCTATGGCATCTACTGCAGCTTTAGCCGAAAGGCGGTAAGTGCCGGCCCCCTTTTTTGACCTAGAGCGCGGTTTATTTCTGCTACCACCAGCGTCCATCATTAATCGCTCCGCAGCTTTGCTAGAGAGCCGTTCATCCCACATTTGTATGTCAACTGTGGCAAAATCAGATTGCTTCGCTTCGCTTGCAATGACACTTCGAAGTCTCTCAGTGAAGGCGGTTACCTTCTCAGCTTGTCCCCCAATGGATCCGTCTAGGGAATAAGGCAGACCAACCACAATGCGCTCCACCTGATACTGCTGAGCAAATCTGATAACGTCGGCTATGGCTGCTTCCTCGTTCTTGTGGTCAATCACGGATAGAGGGAAGGCGAGGAGACCTTCCGCATCGCTTATTGCCACCCCAGTCCTTCTGTCCCCGATATCCAATCCCAAGCTACGCATATCAAGAATCAAGTCTCACGAGATTGCTTCGCTGTGCTCGCAATGAGAGATTCAACTAAGCTCAAAGCTTCATCAAGCTTAGACAGGTCTTTGCCTCCTGCCTGAGCCATAGTTGCTTTGCCGCCACCACCACCACCCGTGACCTTTGCCACTTGCTTGACGATTTCACCAGCATGAAATCCCCTGGCCACCAAGTCCGGAGTAACCATAGCCAAGAAGTTGGGCTTATTGTTATAAACTGCAGCTAGCACTACTACAGCGCTCTTTAGCCTATCCCGCAATATGTCTCCCATTTCTCTAAGAATAGGCATAGTAAGCGGCGGCACTTCAGCGGCTAAAACCGTTACTCCATTCATTTCCTTCGTCTGCCCTAGCAAGGATTCGGCTATTCTTGCTGATAGCTCCCTTTCTAACCACAGGGAACGCTTACGCTCTAGTTCTAGCTCATTGGCCAGAGCTCTTACTTTGTTATGAACTTCCTCCGGCAAGCTTCCCATTTCCTTAGCCATGTCTTGCAAGACAGAGCAATTTTCCTCAATCAATGACT
>JAUVWD010000107.1 GCA_030604285.1 Chloroflexota bacterium | reverse complement strand
CCGACGGCAAAATATTGATTCCGTAAAGGTCGTTAGTGTAGCCAGCCAGTATGCGGTGAACCACTTTGTTGATTACCTTGTGAAGAGCCCAAACATTACAGGGAAGCGCCCCCTGAAGAAGACTAGGCTAGTCAGGGGGAAAAGCTCAGCCTTATGGGGCAAAGTAGTGGCTATCGAATGGAAGGGAGATGAATCCCTGGCGCGGAGCCTCAATTTCGATCATAGGCTTAAAGACAAACTGTTGAGCGCTGATAGCGATCCTGCCGCTCTTAAGGGAAATCTGTGGATTCTGCCTGAACCAAAGCATGGATATGCCAGGATAAGAACCAATTATTTTCTTCCCTCGCCTGAAATGCTCGAGGCAATGAATATTATTGCAAAACACGTTAGATCGTGGTGAAAACTCCTAAGTTGACATAATGGCTATCGTACTCATAGAAGGGGGCAATTCAGTAGTGGCGGTGCCAGTTTTCGTCTACTTCACTGGCTCCGAGCTTATCATGCCAAGGAACCCCATAGCTATTGGCTAGTTTGCTAAGGCTTTCCAGCCTCGTAATCACCGTGGTCTCCAAGAAAGTGGATCTTTCGTGCCGAGAACTGATTTGAGCAGCCTCTTGCCATAAGGCGCGTCCGGCCAAAAAGCCCGAAGCACCTGCCTGACAAGCTACCTCAAGCTCCTGGTAGAACAGGTCAAAATCCACCCCGGCGCTGAGAAGGATCCAGGGGACTTGACTCGCCTCATCAAGCTGACGACAGAAATCCGACAATTGACTTCTATCTTTCTCATATGCAAGGTCGGCGGGAAATTCAGCCTTAAGCACATCAATGGGAAGAGATGTAATCTGTTTTGCTGTTTCCACAACCAACTGCGGCTTTATCCTGGCAAAGTCCTGAGGATTGCTTTCCCTGCTTTCCACTTTGTAACTCATAGGCTCAACTACAAAGGGTATGTCTTCTTCCATACAATCGGCAGCCAGCTTTTCCACCATATTCAGTTGCCTTTTGGCAACATTGACATCCGGGCGATAATAGAGCAAAAGCTTAGCTGCTGTTGCTCCCATCTTCTTTATTTTCCGCACGTTCCAATTGGGCAGCAAATCGGTAATCCTTGCTCCTGGCTCGCCCGAGTAACCTGTCTCCTCCAAACTCACCAGCAACCCCGTAGATTTAGGCAGAACTCCGGCGGCAATTGCCTGTCCCGCCCCATAAATCGGATCAAGTAAAATAGCGCTCGCGTGGGGAGCTAGGACTCGACATAGGTCTAGCTTGAAATCTACCATCGTCTGATAATCGACGTTCCCAGGATGCTTTTCAGCGAGCATCTGCTTAAGCGAACCTCTGTGGTCAAGGGCACACATCGCCAGAATGCCTTTCTCATTGGCTAGCTGCTGCAAGCCCCTCAGCTTGCCTATGAATAGCTTTTTCATGGTCCTAAGTAGCCAATACCTTCGCTAAATTAATTAGTTTGGTATCCAGTTCCTTTCTCTTCTCCCAGGTTTCCCTTAGCGGAGTGAGGACTATCTCCCCTTTCACTTCCCCAACCATGTAACCCGTCTTGCCATTTGCCAAGGCATCAACAGCCGCTGTTCCTAACTTGCTGGCTAGAATCCTATCCCTCGCTGTTGGTGAGCCGCCTCTTTGCAAATGCCCCAGGACGGAAACGCGATAATCAATTCTCAGCCTTTCCCAAACTTGCTGAGCAATGGGAAACACGCCGCCAACCTCATCGCCTTCAGCAACTACAATGATGCTGCATTTCTTGCCCCTCTTGAAGCTATTGCTTATGTCAAAGGAAAGCTCCTCTATTTTTGTCTCGGTTTCAGGGATCAGGATATTCTCAGCTCCACCAGCAATTCCTACATCCAAGGCGATAAACCCTCTATCCTTTCCCATGACCTCGACGAAAAAAGGACGTTGCAAAGAACTCGCAGTATCCCTAATCTTGTCAATAGCATCTAGAGCGGTGTTTATAGCTGTATCAAAACCGATGGAGTAATCAGTGCCATAGACATCATTATCTATAGTACCAGGGATGCCAATCACACTTATTCCTCCCGCCTCAGCTAAGGCTGCTGCGCCACGAAAGGTACCTTCACCACCTATGGTTATCAATCCTTCAATTGCTTCCCGTTGTACCGCTTGAGCCGCCTTCCTTATACCCCGCTCGGTCTTCATCTCCTCACAACGAGCAGTCTCAAGGATGGTGCCGCCACGCTGGAGAATATTGGCTACTGACCTGGCATCCAGTCTCAGAAAGTCGCCTTCCAACAAGCCAGCATAGCCACGCCGAATGCCCATTACCTCCAGCTTATGGCTAGCCCCGCAGCGGACGACTGCCCTTATGCAAGCATTCATCCCTGGGGCATCACCGCCGCTGGTTAAAACGCCAATCTTTTTCACACTTGGGCTCCTTTCGCCTAATAACGGAAAATACGGCCATGTAAGATAAGCTGCTGAAATGTGTAAGGGCTGCTCAGAGGATCTTCTACAAAGTTGTCGATAGCATTCAAGAGGAGGGGCATCATCTCCTAGGTGCAATTTCAGCAGAGAGGCGTGGCGACGGAGGACTTGACATGGCTGGAGCTCTTGTGTTGGCAGTATTTGTTGAGTCGCCCACGCTCATTCCCCTGTGGCAAGGCCAATCCACCTCTCTATACTATACTGTCTCCCCAGAGTTGGTCAACTATGAAGTCTGCGTTCTTGTTGTTTTGGTTGATAAAGCAGAAGTAGGCTGAAGTCGCAGTTAGTATGTCAAATGGGGTTGGGCAAACTCGGCTAAACGATCTCAAGTCCTAAAATCGAGGGAACCGAAATCCCCGACGTAATCAAGCTTATGGCTGAAGCAAAGACGTTTATGAGGGTATTGACGCGCTGGGCGACTATACGGCCCCCTTAGACCTCAAAAGGCAAGCACGCACTAAAATAGCAATTAAGAAGGAGCTATTGTGCACCTACCGCACTAGCGTAACAATAGCCTCAGCGATGTGCTTCTTGATGATCGCCTATTCCTAGCTCTTAGCAGCTCAATCAGCTAATCCGAAGCTGCCTCTCGTGCCT
>JAUVWD010000018.1 GCA_030604285.1 Chloroflexota bacterium | reverse complement strand
GCCGGTTCCCAGACCGAGCCTGACTATACCATGGTCTACCCTGCGCCATGAACTGCTGTTTCGACGGAGGTAGCTATGCGTCCTGTGGCTCCCTAAAGATAACCAGCTTTGAGGAAAGATGTTAGGCCGCGGAGACGAGGCTGAGTAAAGGTGAAGACAAAGATAGCTGCTCACAGCCGCAGACAGCGGCGGATGCTGATTCATACCGCCATTGTGTTTGCTGTCGGTAGTATCTTTGCCCTGATCTTTGCCTTCCTTCAGCCGTTCAGCAGCATCAACTGGCGGTTCACCGACCAGCTTTTTGTGCCCACCGAGGTCTCCCCAAATGTCGTGGTAGTCTCCATTGATGATGAAAGTCTAGCTAAATACGGAAGGTGGGCGGAGTGGCCACGTTCCCTACATGCCCAGGCCATCGAGAACTTGAGCCAGGCAAAGGCAAGGGTCATCGGCATGGATATACTCTTCTGTGATACCTCGGCTGAGGACGCTGTGCTGGCGCAAGCCATCGAAGAGGCAGGGAATGTGGTGTTGCCAGTGGTGGGCAGCCAGCCCTTACCTCTTGAGGACTCCACGCAGGTCTATGAGAGTTTTCTGCTGCCCAATCCTGCGCTACGCCAGGGAGCGGCCCTAGGGCACGCCAATCTGGCACCCGACGGAGACGGGGTAGTGAGGCGCTTGCCCTTGGTCACCAAAGATGCCTCAGGCAGCACTTAATGGTCTTCCAGCACAGTAGTGCTTTCCACTCTCTTTGCTCAACCTGTTCCTCTGGGCGATGCGGCAGGCAATGACAAGCTGCATATCTTGGGGAGGGAGATCCCCGTAGACAGCTCCGGAAACATGAGGATAGACTTCAGCGGTGAGCCAGGCGACTATCAGCACTTAAGCTATCGCTCGGTAGTGGAAGGAGACTTCGACCCGGCGGTGGTGGAGCACAAAGTGGTGCTCGTAGGGATGACAGCTACCGCAGAACCAGATTTCTGGATCACCCCCATTTCACCGCAAAAAATGCCCGGCGTGGAAATCCATGCCAATGCCATTGACACCATCCTCAGACAGCGATTTCTCACCGAGGAAAGTTGGGGCGCCAACCTGCTTGTCTGCCTGATGCTGGCAGCTATCGCTGCTGTTGCTCTGCCCAGGCTGAGATTGCAGTGGGGGGCAGTGCTCATCGCAGGACTATTTATCGGTTATCTGATGTGCGTGTTCTACGCCTTTGATCACGGTTACCTCCTCAATATCCTCTATCCCCTAGCCATCCTGCCGCTGGCTTACTTCAGCAGCTTGGTTTGCCGCATTCTTGACGAGCAGCGTGATAGACGCCGAATGGAGACTGTTTTTGGGCGCTACGTTTCGCCGCAGGTGGCACAGGAAATAATAAGGCTGGATGACAAAGGAGCTCTATTACTGGGTGGCCAGCGCCGGGAGGTGACAGTCCTTTTCTGCGATGCGCGGGGTTACACTGCTCTGAGTGAGAAGGAGGAACCCGAGGAAGTCATTACCCTAATAAACCATTACTTCTCGGCTATCACACCACATATTCTTGCCAACGAAGGAATGATCAACAAGTTTGCTGGTGACAACATTATGGCGGTATGGAGTGCTCCTCCAAATCAACCTAATCATGCCCTGCTCTCAGTAAAGGCCGCCATGGAAACTCAGCAAGCTATTCGAGAATTACAGGAGAGGCACCCCAACTTGCCCAAAATGGAGTTTGGCATGGGCATTGACACAGGGGACGTCGTGGCTGGCAACGTAGGTTCAGTGGGACGCATGGAATACACCGTCATCGGCGATGTCGTCAACGTGGCCTCCCGCCTCTGTGGCGCTGCTCCGGGAGGCAAGATATGGCTCGGCCCAGAGACGTACCACGAAGTAAAAGCCCATATAGAAGTCAAAGAGCTGGAGCCTCAGTACTTCAAGGGCAAAGAAAAGGGCATAAAGGTGTATGAGGTTGTGGCCTTGAGGCAGTGATATGCGGAGGATGCGATACAAGTCTTTCTTGCTTAACTCACTTAGGAAGTGGGAGATTCTGTTCCATTCCTTTTTTTGCTTGCCATCGCCTGGTACAGTGACTTTGAATCTTCAAACAGAGATATAGCATACCATCAGGCACAGTGCGTATCTTCCTCGGGTATCTTTGTCCTCTTTTCCATATTCTCTTCATCTTTATCGAAATTCATAATACTGAATCGGTCGGGCAAAAAGCGGCCTTTTTCTATATATGGAGGGCTAATCTCTTAATATTGATCAGATGTGTATAAGTGACGTTGTCAGTTGTGGAATTGCCACCGAACGTCCCGCAGCCTAACGTAAAGGACGGGGTCAAGCCCGTGCCCAAGCCGATACACCCCTGAGAGGCAGGTGCGTTGACCAAAATACGGCTGGCGTCGATCTCACGACCGAACAATTTCATCAGTTCTTGATTCTCCGTATAGATGACGGCTGTGTGGCCACGCCCCTGATTGGCCAGAATCTGTTTGCAAACTTGGAGACCTTCTGCTTCATCATTCACTGTAGACAGAGAGAGAATAGGTGCCAGTTTTTCGTGCCCATAGGAGCCTTGCAGTTCATCTTGCTTTATAGCCACGACAATTAAGCGGATGTCTTTGTCCCGCCGAATCCTGGCAGAGTCAGCAATAGACTGGGCAGGCTTGCCGATGATTGACCTTTTCAGACTGAGGCGATCAGGATCGAAGACTTGCGCAGTGAAACGACTCTTCTCATCTGGTCTTAGCACGATTGCACCGTGTGCTTCTAGCATTTTGATGAAATCATCACGAATTGAAGCAACGACAACCAGATTGTTTTCAGATCCGCAAATGATGCCATTATCAAACGATTTGCTCTGGATGATTCCCTGCGCAGCCTTTGACAGATCAGCATCGGCACAAATCAAGACGGGCGCATTACCCGAGCCAACCCCTATAGCCGGAGTGCCGGAGCTGTAGGCGGCCTTCACCATGCTCGTACCACCAGTCGCCAGAATTAACGAAACCTCGGGGTGATTCATGAACATCATTGTTTTTTGCCGACCGCTTCGTTGCCGGACTGACTGCACCAAGTCTCTTGGTGCCCCGTGACGTTCAAGTACATCTCGGATGATATCGCACGCTTCGCTACCGACACCCAAAGCATTACGATGGCAACTCACAATAAGGGCATTTCGCCCTTTGAGAGTAATGAGGGTCTTAAAAACAATCGTGGGCACCGGGTTCGTCACTGGAATCAGGCCGAGGACAACCCCTACGGGACTGGCGATTTCCGTAACTTGGCTTTGCGGGTCCGTCTCAAGTAAACCCGCGGCTGAATGGCCTGCTATCGTTTTGTATACTTCAAGGCTGGCAAACCGGATCTTCATAACCTTGTCCGTAACGGTACCCATATCAGTTTCGGCCACAGTTGCTTCAGCCAATTCTTCAGCTCGTTCGGCTATGGCTTGTGCCACATCTTGTAACAAAGCGTCCACACGATCTTCTGGCCATTTCTCAAATGATTGTTGGGCCTTTGCAGCACGGCCCACCATCTGGTGTGTGTCTTTGTCAATCTCACCGGCAAAGATGTACCCGGCGATTCTTTCGTTAAACTCACGTAGTTTTGTCGTAAGGTTTTGACCTAAAGCCGCTGATATGATCAAGCCCACTTGAGGATGATGCTGGCACATTTCCTCGAAACTTTCTTTAGAGAACCAGCGCGCTTTGACGTCGGTGTGAGCGTATGCACTGGCAGAGCGGGGTTTGCCATCAAGCAAACTAAACTCCCCTAAGAACGTCGCCGCCTCCAAAAAGCCGAGGACACTGTCTGTGTCCGTTTCCACGCTCTGGAGTTCAAGACGGACTGTTCCCTCATCAATAATATAGCACCCATCGCCAGGCTCACCTTCGCACATAATACAAGTGTTGCGCGGGAACTGCACAGGGACTACGTACTTTTCAAAAATAGTGAGTTCTTCACCTTGTAGCGCGCTTAAGAATGACAACCTTACCCTCCTAATGATATTTGAGAGACAATGTGTTTGTCGTCAGCGAAAGTGGGAAATTCTGGCTCTGGCAATAGCGGATACCTCAGATTCCAAAAGCGGAGGCCCCGAAACAAGACACCCGCATCTACCGCTGAGGTCTCATTGATCAGAAAGGAAACGAGCCTGGTGCTGCTTAATTCAGCGTTAGGCGTTCTTAAGAACCTCATTATCACTAATCACCCCTGATACATTATCTGCCAACATGGGTGGTCTTGTAAAGTCTTCTGGAGAAGACACCATCCATCGGGCTGTTGAGCCAGGGCCAGGACATACTCGGAAGGTCCAGGCACCTTCGACTTCTTCGTGGACTACGCCACACTGGATGTCTTACGCCTCAAAGGCCGCGACGTATATGTACGGAACAAACTGCAAGAATGGGGAATTTGCTGGGAATTCCGGCATCAACTAACACATTTAGCTGCGTGCCCTGGTCTTCAGCAATTGCCGGCGCAGAACGAGGGGAATTATCAATCAAAGCCATCTCACCAAAGAACTCACCGGGCCCCCGAATGGTGAAGATCTTACCTCTCCCTTTCTGCTCTTCTTCACTATCCTTACACTGCCACGATGGATAATGAACATCTCACTTCCCTGGTTTCCTTCCTCGAAGACGATTTCATTCCTTTGATAACTTCGCAGGAATCTCTGGAATAAAGAGCTTATCTGGTCCATATCCTTTACCCCACCTTCCTAAATGATAAGCTTTTCACCCTCGCAGGCGATGCCGATTGAACAGCTCAATTCTGTGGCTATTTCCTGCACTTCTTCCTTAATTTCCTCCTCAAGTTTGGGACTCAGGTGAATCACAATAACCTGAGGAAGATATCCCTTGACCCGACGGAACTCAACCAACTCCAACTTTAACATTTCCGGGCATAGATGCCCAGCATCTTTTGCCACATTTTCAAATCTGTTGGGAAAAGTCACATCAGCGATGAGAACATGGGGCGAGATGTGTTCCCATAAGGATAGAAGACCAGGGCCGGTATCCCCAGTATAAAATATCTTCTTGCCATCTTTGGAGGTGATTTCAAAGCCCACCGTGTCAATACCATGGTTTACCGGTAGCGCCAAAACCCGGTAACCTTCGATATCCTCTGACTTCAAAGGTTCCAAGGTGAGTAGTTCAAGTGCTGGCTTTTCTAGAAAGGAAGTCCTTTCGGTGAACTTGGGATAAATCACGCCGTCAATAAGATGAGAGGAAAGGATTTCCAGAGTCTGTTGCGTGGCGAAAACCTTGGTTGTGTGATGCCAATTATTGAATACAAAAGCGGGAATCCCTCTAATATGGTCGTAATGGCCATGAGAGAGCAATATCGCTTTTATCTTTTCCTGCTCTGGAAAGGAAAGTTCCG
This sequence comes from Chloroflexota bacterium, assembly GCA_030604285.1. Taxonomy (GTDB): domain Bacteria; phylum Chloroflexota; class Dehalococcoidia; order GIF9; family AB-539-J10; genus JADFUX01. Next base: position 3,367 of record JAUVWD010000018.1, on the reverse strand, counting down.
AAGCCAGACTCCCCGCATCCACGGCTAGAATGTCATCAATCAGAAATGAGACCAGCCTTGTGTTTCTTGATTCTGCATTATGCGTTCCTAGGAACCTTACTATCACTAGGTGGACTCCAATACATCGTATAGTAACGCCCGGTCTCTCAAATCCCTCTAGGCCTGTGCGGGGCTGCTTTCCCCGCCTTTGTCATCTCCCTAACTACACTACGAGTCCCCTGAGTTATCAACACCCGCGCCGGTTTTGCCTCCTCCAAGCGAGCCGCCAAGTTCACGTGCGTCCCCGTCACGGCATCATCTCGATGATTGTCGTCTCCGCCATTTCCTACCGTCGCATGACCAATACGTAATCGCCCCCACGATGGGAAAAAAGAAACCCACTCGAGACGAGGCTCTCCTCACTTGATATCTGGAAGTCCACCAAAAAGCTGACGTTTCCCAGGAACCGTATCGGTCAGCCCATTGCCGATTTCTGGCTAGCAGTCTAGCGAGCTCAAGCCAAGTTGTCAAGGCGACTCGCCTGCCTTGACTTCGAGCGACCATCACTGTATAGTCTCTAAAATCTTAACCTTAAGGGTCTGAAGGTGCCGCAGGCAAAATTCAAGGAAATGGAGCGAGCTTACGGGTTTGACGAGGTTGCTCTCGTTCCCGGAGACACAACCATCAATCCTGATCACACCAATATAGATTTTGTGCTGGGAAATCTAACATTCTCCATCCCGATTCTGGCCGCAGCCATGGATGCAGTTGTTGACCCTCCTTTTGCTATACAATTCAGCAGGCTTGGTGGCTTGGCTGTCCTTAACCTTGAAGGCGTACAGACACGGTACGAAAACCCTGAGGAAATCTTAGATCAAATCGCCCAGGCTCCGGAAACTGAAGTCACGCCTCTACTTCAAAACATCTACTCGCAGCCCATCAAAGAGAGGCTCATTGGCGAACGCATCAAGAACATAAAACGTGTGGGCGCTATCTGTGCTGTTTCACTAACTCCAGCTAACACCAAACGATTGGCTCCTATAGCTAAGGAAGCAGGAATCGATGTGCTAGTAGTGCAATCCACAGTCACTACAGCCCGCCACATCTCCAAGAGCTATAGAGGGCTTATCTTGCCCGAGCTACGCCAGATGATGTCCTTACCTGTCATAGTGGGCAACTGCTGCAGCCATAGCGCTGCGCTAGAGCTAATGAGAACAGGAATAGATAGCATTTTGGTCGGAGTCGGTCCCGGGGCTGCTTGTACCACAAGAGAAGTCATCGGCGTTGGTGTACCCCAGATAACTGCCACCATAGACTGTGCTGCCGCTAGAGAAACGTACTTCAAGGAAAGTGGTAAATATGTATCAGTAATAACTGACGGAGGCATTCGCACAGGAGGCGATTTATGCAAGGCATTTGCCGCGGGTGCCGACGCCGTCATGCTTGGCTCGCCCCTAGCTCAAGCCGCAGAAGCGCCTGGAAAGGGCTACCACTGGGGCATGTCTCACCCCCACCCAGCATTGCCCAGAGGAACACGGGTCAAAGTTGGCACTTGTGCTTCCTTGGAGCAAGTTCTCTTCGGCCCCACATCCGTCACTGATGGTACCCAAAACCTGGTTGGTGCTCTACGCACCAGTATGGGAGTCTGCAGCGCTCGAACGATCAAAGAAATGCATAAGACCAAGATGATTATTGCCCCGGCCATAAAGACAGAGGGAAAATATTTGCAGGTGAACCCACAGCACCCTTGAGCTTCCCAACCTTCACAAAAACACTGAAAGGCAAAACCACACCCCGAAGCCAATCAAAACAAAGGCACAACAGCTAAACACAACCCTTTGCACCTTTTGTGTCCACCAGCGCCTTGACTTGAAGGTGCCCACAGAAATAAACTCACACCAAACCAAGTCACAACACCAGTGTGCTAAGGCAAAAGAAAGGATTCCAACAAGCCCAAAGGTGGCAGCCGCAACAACTAGACTTATGCCTACAGTCACCCACCATACATAGAAACCAGGGTTAGCGCCCGTGAGCACAATGCCAGTGAGTAAAGAGCTGCTCGGCAGGCCACCCACTTCGTTGGGCATCTTGCCAGCGGTCCGGAATATCTTAAAACCCAGGTATAATAGCATCAAGCCACCCGCAACATGAATTACGTTGACTACTTGCGGATGGCCCATTAGATCACCAAATCCCAAGTAGATTGCAGCTATCAGTGGCATCTCGACAACGGCATGTCCTACCGCGATCAATATGCCAGCATTTTTGTCACTGTAACCCTTGGCTATAGTGGCAGCAGTCATCGGCCCTGGGAACATGGCGCCAGTAAGGGAAATCCCAACGGCCGATAACAAGAACAGGCCGAGGCTTGCCTCCATAACTCAACAGGAACTAGATGCCGATTTAGGCTAGATTTCCTCCTCTTCCTCTTCCTCTTCCTCCTCAGTAGACAAGCCGCTATCATAGTGAGGAATAACCACACTTACCTTGCGTCGCCGACGCTTGACCCCTCTAGGCAAACCAGCCATCATCTCTTTCAGCTTCAAAAGCTCTTCGGAATCTTGGCCCGGAGGTGTGACTATGCCATCTATCCCAGCTTCCCACAAACTATTGACCTCTTTAATTGTAGGCAATGAGGGCAAGGCTACTAAGCGCGGCTTATCTAATAGCTCGCCGAAACGCTGGCAGAAAAGCAAATGCTCCACAGTGATGAAGGGCTCCTTGCCCATATTAATAAGCACACCATCTACATCAAGGCCACTAATAGCTCTAACCAGACCCACATCCAAGGAGGGTTCGACGGCAAGAAACCTTCCAATGTCCCCCTCCTGAAGCGCTGCCATAGGTGCCTTAACGTCGAACACTATGAAGTCACAGCCAGATTTGGCCAGCTCGCCCGCACTACCCTTGCTCGCCTCCCCTAGAAACATACCTAAGGGGATATCTCCCATAGCCTTCACCATTTGTGTCAGGTTGTCACTGCCAATACCCCCCTCAAATATCAGCCCGGCATCTACATTGGCATTGACCATAACCTCTGCTTCCTTGACATTCACGTCACTAACGCCGGCAACAAGCAACATTGCCGAGCCCTTTGATTCGCTAGCGCTCGAGCGAAAACCGATAGGTGGTGTGGAAGACTCGGAAATACTATGTAACTTATCAACTAACTTGCTCATTTCACCTCAAAGCCAGCGAAGGGATTCCAACCCCCGACCGGCGCTTCATGAAGACTTGACTTGCGAAACCTCCCCAACTTGAAGCTAGAACCACCCCGTTCTAGCCCAAACAACCCCCAGTTATTGCACCGCCGAGGAGCCAAATCGGGAGAATTGTAGCGGAAACTGGGAGAAGATACAACGCAGCGAAGCAATCTCAGGTGTGCTGC
>JAUVWD010000093.1 GCA_030604285.1 Chloroflexota bacterium | reverse complement strand
CCGAGGAACGTTCCGAAGCCAATAACTTAATTGAAGTTACAGGGAAATTCCGTTGGTCGAGTATCTTGAGAAATTCTTGCCCCACAAGCCCGGTAGCACCAACTATAGCGACATTGAACTCTTCCATAGTTCTTCACTTTACAGGTTTAGCAAGGCATCTAATCCATAAACCAGCCCTTTACGCTTGGTCACCTCTTTGACCGCCAGGATGACACCAGGCATATACGACTCCCGACTGATAATCTCATGGCGTAAGCTGAGGGTTTCTCCCGTCTTCGCTAAGATGACCTCTTGCCCAGCCATGAATCCTGGCAAGCGCAAGCTGTGAATAGCTATCCCTTCGATTTGCCCGCCCCTGGTGCCTTCAATTATCTGCCTCTCTGTTTTGGGGAAGATGAATGATTTGTCACGGGCCTTTAGCATACCTCTAGCTGTGTTTATGGCGGTCCCAGACGGGGCGTCAATCTTCTTATCATGGTGCATTTCCAGAATCTCAGCATGGTCGAAGAATCTAGCGGCAATCTTTGCCAAATGCATCAAAAGAACTGCTCCCAAGGAAAAATTAGGGGCGACCACAGCCCCGACGCCGTTCTCCTGACATAGCCGCTCAATCTCTGCCAAATTTTCCTCAGAAAGGCCTGTGGTTCCTATAACCAAATTGACTTTTTCCTTAGTAGCTAGGCGAGCAGCCTTCATAGAGACTTCAGCGGTGGTAAAGTCTATTAATACGTGAGGATTGCAGCTCTTCAGAAGAGATTCCAAATCCGAAGAGAAGGGTACCAACTCCAAAGCATCAGCCAAGGGAAGATATTTCTGGGTTACATTCTTCTCTGCGGCACCAACCACCTTCAATTCAGGCTCACGAACCACAGCCTTGATCACCTCTTGGCCCATCCTACCTAAAGCCCCACTAACGACTACTCTTGTCACTTCCATATTCTCCCCCGTTGCCAATCGGCAGCTACCTATTGTGGTGAGCCTGGCGATTCCCCTTATTATACCGGGCATCCTTTGGCGACCGAGGTCTGGAAGACGTGGAATCCTCTGTTCTGGCACCGGGAATGCGAGAAGGCCCTTCAAACACGGCTCTTCGTGACAGGTTTATCCTACCCAGATTGTCAATTTCGGTGACTTTGACCATTATCTCATCACCAACTTTGACAACATCCTCGACTCTAGGAACACGGTGTTCAGCGAGTTCGCTTATATGAACCAGCCCTTCCTTTCCAGGAAGAATCTCCACCATAGCACCGAAATTTAGCACCCGCGTTACCCTCCCGGTATAAATATCCCCCACCTTCGCCTCCTGAGTCAAGTCTTGTATCCTCTTTATTGCTTTCTGAGCTGCGTCCCCATCAGGCGAGCCAACAATCACGGTACCATCACTATTCACCTCTATAGTGGTTTTAGTCTCATCTATGATGGACCTTATAGTCTTGCCCCCAGGACCAATAAGGGCGCCAATCTTCTCTGGGTTGATACTTATCTTGTACATTCTTGGTGCATAAGGGCTAAGTTCAGGGCGGCTAGCACTGATAGTTTGCTGTATCTTTTCCAATATCTCCAAGCGGGCTTGGCGAGCCCTATCTAAGGATTCAGCTAGAAGTTGAGGCTCTATACCCTGCAGTTTGATATCAAGCTGTAGAGCAGTAATTCCTCGGGATGTGCCTGCGACCTTGAAATCCATGTCACCGTAGGCATCCTCCACACCCTCAATATCAGTGAGGATGACGTAGTCGCTGTCCTCGCCGCTAAGCAGTCCCACGGCTATACCCGCCACAGGCGCCTTAATAGGCACGCCGGCATCCATTAAGGAAAGCGTCGAGCCGCACGCGCTAGCCATAGAAGTGCTGCCACTGGAACTGAGAACCTCGGAGACTAAACGAATAGCATAAGGGAAATCTTGCTCTGAGGGCAGCACGGGAGCGATAGCACGCTCGACCAAAGCGCCGTGCCCAATTTCTCGTCTGCTAGCTGCACCCACCCTCCTTACTTCACCGGTAGAGAAAGGAGCGAAATTGTAGTGATGCATGAAGCGTTTTGTGTCCTCTATGCCCAATCCATCCAGTAGTTGTTCCCTATTCGTGGGCCCCAAAGTGGTGACGGTTAGCACCTGTGTTTCACCGCGCCCAAATAGACCAGAACCGTGGGCCCGAGGCAAGAGGCCGACTTCACAACTAATAGGGCGAATCTCATCTGCTTGACGACCATCTAGATGCCGCCTCTCTTCTAATATTCTTTTCCTCGCCTCCGCCCTGAACTGAGCCTCAAGAGCAGGAATGATTTCCTCTTCGGTGAAGGAATCACCCAATTTCTGTATTGCTTCCTCCTGGACCAGCGACCAAGCTTGTTCGCGTTGTGATTTTCCCTTTTGCTCCACAGTCTGCCTTAGCTTATCTCCAACCGCGGCGCGGAGAAGATTTGTAAGTTCAGGATCAATTTCCTTGGCACTAGTACCTATTTTCGCCTTGCCATGAGATTGCTGTAGTTCCTCTTGGAGTTTGATTATTTCCTGATTGGCTTCATGACCAAATTGAATTGCCTCCAGTATGATCTCTTCCGAGGCCTCATTACCCGCTGCCTCTACCATCACTATGGCTTGCTTGGTGCTGGCGACAACCAAGTCAATCAGGCTATCCTCCATCTGGGTTAGGCTAGGATTTATAACCAAATTGTCATCCAAATAGCCAACGTGCACTGCTGATATCGGCCCAGAAAAGGGGATGTCGGATATAGTTAGAGCCGCTGAGGCTCCAACTAGAGCGCAGATATCCGGGTCGCTCTCTTTATCGGCAGAAAGAACAGTAGCTATGACTTGGATTTCATAATCAAATCCCTTGGGGATGAGAGGTCGCAAACATCTGTCAACAAGCCGGCTGGTCAGAGTTGCTTCCTCGCTCGGGCGTCCCTCCCTTCTGATGAAGCTGCCCGGTATTTTTCCTGCGGCGTAGAGTTTTTCCTCATAGTTCACCGTCAGCCGTAAAAAATCTGCTTTTCCTACAGGCTCATGGCTGACACAGGCAGTAACCAAGACCACTGTGTCCCCATAACGCACGGCAACAGCACCACTGGCCAGGAGAGCAAGCTTTCCTACTTCGATGCTAAATGTTCGATTGCTTAGTAAACAAGAAAAGTTCTGGAACATCTTGCTAGATCTTCGACTACTTCCTTAAGCCTAACTTCGTAATAAGAGAATGATACTCCTCAGGCTCCGTTCTGTTAAGATAGGCCAGCAATCTTTTACGTCGCCCGATAAGCTTAAGAAGCGCACGTTGAGAGTGATAGTCATGGGAATTTGCTTTCAAGTGCTCGCTTATTTGGTTTATTCCCTCACTAAGCAGGGCTACCTGAACTTTAGTAGAGCCCGTGTCATTTTCGTGAAGCCTAAATTGCGAGATTATACCTTCTTTGTTTTCCTTATCCAAGAACCCGTCCCTTAATTTGAAATTGGCTAGAATTATACCATAGCCCAAGAAACAATTGTACAGGCAGGCTCGAAGAAGAGTCCTTAGACCTTGACTTGTTTGATGATCACAGCGTATAGTATTCGTAGTTATACCTTG
>JAUVWD010000115.1 GCA_030604285.1 Chloroflexota bacterium | reverse complement strand
TGATAAGAGGTCGTTTATAGAGAATTGGTTTCTGTCCTTTCGGGAGTCCTGAGATATACTCTCCGCCCTCTTTACGCCAAGTTTCAAATGTCTTCTCGCCATTACCTAAATTAAAGCGCCGAATCTGGTAAACTTCTTGTCCGCTTTCGTCCTGATATGAGAAGGTTTTGACTAGCTTTTTCTGGGGCTTGCTGTGCTTGCCGTCATTGTCGCCGTACTTTAAGCTCTCAAAGCCTAACGACTGGCATATATCCTTGTAGCTATGACCTCGGTTGCTATGGCAAGTGGCTGAAGCTCCGTCTCCTGCATCCCGAACGCTTAAGTGCCCTTTCGATGTAGTGTGGCCTGGAACTAAACAATCCGCTTGTACATAGTCGCTGTGTTTTATGGCATTGGTGAGCCGTGAGATAACATCATCAAAGTTGCGAGGGTGCTTACTGTTCATTGGGCACCTCCCGCACAATTGTCAATTTGCGCTTCAGCCTACATTCCTGGCATCTTTTTGGTGGGGCTAATCCCTTTGACCAGAAGAAAGTTTGCTCACCAGCTGAAAATACGAAAGTAGCACCGCAGTCTAAGCACTTGAGTTTTCTCTCCTTAAACTCCCTTCTTTCCATCAGTCTGGCCTCCGTTTCCTTCAGTTCCCTAACCTTAACCGCCCACAGGTTTTTTACCGGCATCAGCCAGTAGCTTCTCAAGGGCAAGGCGGGGGATTAAAATGCGCTTGCCGATTTTGATATGGGGAATTTCACCCCTCTTGATTCCCTCGTAACACGAATTGCGGGATAACCCTAAGAGGCGTGCGCAGGAATCCACTGTCAATGTCAGCCGTTCAGTTTCCAACTCCGCTTCCAACTTTCGTCTCTTTATCATCATGCTTGCCGTCCACTTGCTCAAAAAGGTCATCCAGGGAGCATCCCAGCACCTCCTTGAAAACCAGGGCATAAGGCGAGGAAAGGAAAAGACGATTATTCTCAACAGCACTAATGGTCGTGCGGTCGATGCCAGTTAATCTCGCCAGCTCCTCTTGGGTGGCGACCATCGCCCGAAGCCGACATTTCCTCAGTCTGTTCCTGTATTTCCTCTTAGCCTGAGCGAGTATGCGCTTCTTTTTGTTGCTGTGTTGTAAATTCATCTTACTTCTTTGTAATTATACACTAACGCAATTACCCTGTCAAACATAATATTGGGCTTACGGCCAGCCATAATACTATATGTAGTAAATTCACCAAAGATATTGACAAAGATGTTACACTGTTGTATAATATATGCTGGTGAAAGGAGGTAAGCGATGGCACTGGCCGATAAGGTAAAGGAACTTCGTCAAAAGCTGGGGTGGAATCAAGCGACTCTAGCACAGAAGTCAGGTATTACTCAGGCAACTATCTCTCGCATAGAGAGCGGAAAGGTAACTCAGCCCAAGATGGGTCAGCTACACAAGCTCGCAGATGCCCTCGAAGCCACCATCGACTACCTGGCTGGGGATAGCATCCAGATGTCTTTTGATGACTTACTCAGGGATAAGAAGGCCCAGGTAGTCTTCAGAGGTTGGGGGAGCTTGTCCGCCGCTCAGAAGCAGCAGCTAGCTGATCTGGTTCGCTTTTTTGAGCAGCAGGAAGAGAAGAAGGGGGAAGAGCAGTGAGCATGAAACTCTGTTTTGGGATGTCACTTGACTCCACCTACTATGCATGGCAGTTGGTGCAACGCATAGGTTTTAAGGAGCCAGCTATATCCGAGGAAGTCGTGCTGGACTATCTGCACTTGGGAATCGAGTATTTCCTGGGTTCCCGATTCTTTACTGAAGATTGTCAGGATGACGAGGACACCCCAGGCAATACGGGCCAATTACCTCTCCTTGACAATGAGCTATACAGGCAAAGTAGCAAGCTGCCGAAAAAGAAGCCGCCAAAGCCTATAGATGCTGCACTCCGAGGCAATACCGTTTGGGTAGACTGCGAATTCCCCCGCGAGAGGCAGCGGGCTGCAACCTGTCACGAGGTGGGACATAAGGTTATCCCATGGCACCAGGATTTGAGCTATGTAAAGGATGGCTGCATTATAGACCCCACAACGAGCAACTTTGGCAGGGAACATAAGCGCTGTGAGGAGGAGGCAAATCGTTTCTCTGCCCATCTTCTCATGCCACGCCCATTCTTCCTTGAGGATATGAACAGCCTTCCCTTCGGCATTGAGGCATTGGAGATACTGGCAAGGCACTATGCTACATCAATCGAGTCAGCTGCAATCCACTACGTTAGCCTCACTACTTTTTCATGTGCCCTTGTCATGGTTGAAGCTCTGCCAGAGAGTGTGATCACCGAAAATGGCTCCTGGCTACGGGTGAGATACAGCAAGGGAAACCCATTCTTTGACCACTTCATTCGTCCAGGCGCTGAGATAGCGCCTGATACGGCTATTGCTCAGGCGTCTCTTATGAGTCCAGGCACTATACACACTGATGAAGCCTCAGGATGGGTTTTGGGATTGCGCCCCGAGCGGAGGCTCATCCTGCATTGCAGGCCCTGGGGCAAAGAAGGGGATGTTCTGGTATTGGTCGAGGAGCCCCGAGGAAATCAAGGGAGGCTATTTTAGGAGGTCAATCATGAAGTACGAATTTCGGGATGAACAGCAGGGTGGATTAGAGCCAG
>JAUVWD010000074.1 GCA_030604285.1 Chloroflexota bacterium | reverse complement strand
GTATGCCTCCGATATACATTGCGCAATCGGTGTTGTCTGGAGTTTATGGCTCATCAATGGGCTATGCGCAGTGTCCCGCCAGTGAAGATGGAAGCTCTCTGGTTTCCATTTGTGGCATGATCTATCATGCCTAGACGGATCAGCTTGCTGAAAAATCTCCTGGCAGCGTCCAGAAGGAAGCGAGTAAGGAGCGCTCTGTTCTGTCATTGCGAGGAGCGGGATTCCTCGCTTATGCTCGGAACAAGCTCCGCAATCTCGGTGGGTGAAGACGGGAACCTGACTATCATGAATTGCCGGGGCAGCCAAGCACGACCGTAGCGATGGCGAACCCAATAGCAAGGCAAATCAGAACAATTACTGGGCCTCTGACAAGGAATTTCTTCATCACATTGACCAGTCGGCTTAACTTGGCTGCTTATGTACCCCTACGCCTTTCGCTCTCTTCAATGTGGCGTCTCTATATATCCTTGCTAAGCTTACGCCATGCTGAGGCATCTTAGCTTTATCCCTTGCTCGCCGTCTCTCTCTTCGCTCCTGCTTGATTTCTTTCATAGTCGCTTCCAATTCTTAGCGCTGGACTTTTCCCGGCGAGCTCCTGCTTCAGGAAGGAAGCCACGTGGTGAACGGAATTCTTGTTGTCCTGCGCTTCCGCACTCAGGAGAAAGAACCTTGGATGCGCCATCAAGCCTTCGCCTCAGTTCAAATCAGAAACCCAGTGCAAGCATTGGTAGGGCTAAGTTGGCGGGCAAGTTACCTTTCTCGCTTACCATTTAATTTCGTATGAGCCGAGGATGAAGTCCAGCTCTTCCTGAAAGGCTGAAACTTTTTCTTGGGGGAAAAGGTTCTCATCTATTTCGAGTATCAGTTTCGTTTCACCCCCAGGCGACTCTACAATGTGGGCGCCACCGCAACTTTTCTGGTCTTCCTCACGTTCAGCTTGCGTCTTGAATGCTAAGACGACACGGGATTGCGTGGAACCACTTGGAAGCGGATATGTTTGTAATTCTGCCTCACCTACCACGATTCCCTGTCTTTGTATCAAGTCTCGTACTTCATCATAAAGCATCTCAAAGTGTATGCCTGTGTAGGTCTTCCTAATTAGCATTGCCATTTATCCTCCCCGAGAATTATAACATTGCCGTCTTTATACTCCTAATCCAAGATCTGGTACAATATCCCTACAATCAAAAATGAAGAAAGAGCTAATGGAAATCCTGGCCTGTCCAGTGTGTAAAGGGCCTTTAGAGCTTAACGTGGACAAAGAAGAGGGACAGGAAGTCATTTCTGGCTCTCTATATTGTCCCAAATGCCAACATTTCTATCCTATTATGGATGCAATTCCCAATTTACTGCCACCGAATTTAGATAAGGAGCAAGCTTAATTTAAGGCCGGTAAGCTACTCCGCTTGTGGGAGATTCCCATACTTCTATGCAAGCTAATTCGACCAACGATTCCGGAAAGCGAGGCCGAAGTTCACTATATATGGCAGCAGCGATGTTCTCACAAGAGGGTTCAATCTTATCAAACGGTAGCAAATCATTGAGGCAGGAATGGTCAAACCGAGCCAGGATTTCCCTCAGGTGGCGCTTCAACTGGGCGAAATCGTAAGCCAGACCGGCCTCACCCAGTCTGCTTGCTTCCAACCGAACGATCACCTTGAATCGGTGGCCATGCAGGTTTTCACACTTGCCGTGGTAGTTTCGAAGGTAGTGTGCGGCATCAAAGTGCTCTTCTACGAATAGCTGGTACATCAAAGCCTCCCAATTTCCACTTTCTTACCCCGCTGTGCCCCTCCACTTCGTCAGCTAGCTGGGCAACCGTCATGCCCAGCTCAGGATGAACTAGCTCAGGAGCAATCTCAGCCAGCGGCACAAGGACAAAGGCTCTTTCGACCAGCCGAGGATGCGGGATGGTCAGGTTTTGAGTCTTAACAGTTTGATCATCATAGAAGAGGATATCTATATCTATAGGGCGTGGCGAATTGGGAAAGCTTGGCACCCTACCCATTTCGCTTTCGATAGTTTGTGCTAGGTGGAGAAGTTCCCAGGGATTCAAATCGGTAGTAATCCGACACACAGCATTAAGAAACAGCGCTTGCTCTTCATAGCCCACTGGCTCAGTTTCATAGATGGATGACACCTCTTCCAAACTCGCCTCTTGAGAAAGCAATGTCAGGGCTTGAATCAGATTTCCCTCCCTGTCACCCAAATTTGAGCCGAGGCAAAGATGAGCAGTAGACAATTTATGTTTAACCTCTGACGATGGCATCGCTCATTTTGCAAACGCGCAGCATCTCTTTTACATCGTGCACTCGTACAATGTCTGCTCCTTTAGCGACTCCAATGGCTATAGTAGCCGCTGTTCCCTCCAACCTCCGGTCAGCGCAGGGAACAAAGGCTGTGTGCTTTAGGCGCTGCTCCGGGCTGAAATCAGTCACCCAACCTATTACCGACTTTCGTGAGCTGCCCAGAAGGATGGGCCTCCCTAATGTCCTGAGTTCTTCCAATCGCCGTAAAATCTCCAGGTTTTGCTCTTGTGTCTTGCCAAAGCCAATGCCAGGATCGATGATTATGTTTTCCCAGCGCACGCCCGCGGCCAAAGCTTGCTCTATAGCTCGTTTCAAATCAGCGATAACCGTCGAGATAATGTCCTCACAAGGAAAGGAGGCACGTTGATTGCTCATTAGTACGATTGGCACTCCTGTTTGAGCTGCTAGCTCAGCTAACTCTGGTTCCCTTTTTAGCCCCCAGATATCGTTGATCATGCTGGCGCCGCCATCCAAAGCTTGACGGGCTACTTCCAACTTGTAGGTGTCAATGCTCAACGGTAGTGAGATGTCCCGCCTCACAATTTCCAAAACGGCGATTACCCGGTGGAGTTCTTCAGCGACCGAAATAGGGGCTGAGCCGGGGCGTGTGGATTCGCCACCTATGTCGATTATATCTGCTCCTTCTATAGCTAAGCGCTTTGCCTTAGCCACAGCCTCTTGAACATCGCCCAGCCCATCACCAGAGAAGGAATCCGGAGAGACGTTTAGCACTCCCATGATATAGGTTCGTTTGCCCCAGTAAAAGGTTGTACTGCCACAGACCGTATGACCAAGTTCCTTCATTGCGCCTTTGCCAAAGTAAGCACGTTATTATACCACCTAATTACCCCAGAATGAGCGAGTGGAAAAATCTGGCCAGCGCCGCGAGAATGAAGATACCACCGGGGGCAGAGTTTCACTCCCTTGTTAACCGTAGGGAGAACTCTGGCTTTGATATGGACTCACCAGATGTGAATGCTAGGCACAGGGAACTTTTTCCAGGTTTTCGATGTTGCGAGGCACCTCATCCCGAAGCAATCCCGCTAGGGCGCGGACTGATGAGAGATTGCTTCGCGGAGTTCACGCTGAGCGAGGTTGTTCAGTCGCTTCGCTCCATCAGAATCACAGCGGCGAAGGGCTCGCAATGACAATGGGGGTTATGAATGCCAGGCGCGCTTGGTGCTGATGTCGTGGCGCGGAGCTTGTGCCATATGTCATTGGCAAGCACACAGTGCCGAAGGAACCTAGTGGCTAGGGTGGAGAGGACTGCTTCGCGAAGTCTACGTTGAGTGAGATTCTTCAGTCGCTTCGCACCCTCGGAGTGACACAAAGAAAAGGGCTGGAGGTGACATTTTTCGAGAAAACGTAGACGGTAACAAAGTAATATGATATCAACAGTTATTGCATTTTGCTCCAGTCGAAAGTATAATCGGAGTAAGCTTCCAGCCATGCGAGTCTTGAAAGGGCTGGAAAAGGAAGCTGGCAACTGGGTTGAACGACTATGGTGATAGCCTTAAGGTTCTGGCAAAGTGTCCCGATGAATCGGTTAGAGTACTAAATTGACGGAGGTGTCATGGTGAAACGTAAGTTACTGGTGATCATTGCATTCGTAGTTGTTCTATTGATGGTGGTAGCCCTGCCTGGGTGTGTATCACAATCCACGCACGATACGCTGAAAGCTACGTATGACAGCTTAGTCGCTGAGTATGAGAATTTCAAGAACACTCATGCGGATCTACAGAAGCTGTACGACGAGCTAAAGACCGAGTATGAGAACTTCGAGAACAGTTACGCGGACCTACAGAACGCATACAGTGCCTTTGCCACGCTAGTCGCAGAGTATGAGAATTTCGAGAACATTTCGGATCTACAGGATCTACAGCAGGCGTACGACGAGCTTAAGGCCGAGTATGACAACTTCAAGAACACTTACGCGGGTCTACAGAAGGCACTGGATGACCTACAGCAGGACTGGGAGGATCTGAAGGAGCTGTTGGGCCTAGATTAGTTAAGAGCGCGGGCATTGTCATCACTGAGACAACCTGAACAGCAGTTACTTTCAAGTGACGTATCTAAGAAACCCTCGCCCGGTATGCTCTCGGCAGCTAGGGCTCGGCTCGGGGCATAAGATGAGGCTTTGACTGAGCGCCATGTTGCTCTCGCGGCTCGCACTAATGGAAGTTGGGGCTGCCCCTAGGTACTTGTCTGCCTGATTGTCACTCGTGGCAAGTTGTATTGCGGTCTTTAGCAACGTCTATCGAAACAG
>JAUVWD010000079.1 GCA_030604285.1 Chloroflexota bacterium | reverse complement strand
CCCACCCTGATTCGAGGGAAATCCTCGCTTCCCAGGACGGAAATAATAGATCACATTCATTTTTGGCCTCCAGATCCGCCACTATGCCGCATGGTATTTTTGCACAGAGGCATATCAAGGTCATCATAGATTACCACTAGGTTGCTCAAGGGAATATCATGCCTGTGCACCAGGCAGCCTACCGCCTTGCCGCTGAGATTGACGAAAGTTCTGGGCTTAGCCAGCAGTAACGTCTCGCCTTCCACCTCAGCAATGCCGATTCTAGCCTGACACTGCCTGCGGTCAAATGAGATAGAATGATGTTTAGCAAAATAATTCAGGCAGCGGAAGCCAACATTATGGCGATTATGAGCATAGGCTTTGCCAGGATTGCCCGACCCGACGATTAGTTTCATTAAGTAACCAATTGAGAGTTTTTCTACGATGTGCCTGCAGCCTGGTTTAGCAACTCAAAAAACTCGGCTTCGCTGAGCGTCTTTATCCCCAATTTCCCAGCCTTAGCTAGTTTGGAGCCAGGGTCGGCACCGACCACTACATAAGATGTCTTCTTGGTAACATCCGAGCCTGCCTTGCCACCTAATGTCTTTACCCTCGCTTCCGCTTCCTGGCGAGTGAAAGATTCTAACGTCCCTGTTAAAACAAATTCTACTCCGGCTAGAGGTAACCCTTCAGGCTTGACTTCCTCGGCTCTCTCCTTCTCCAGCTTCACCCCAGCCTGCCTCAATTTCTCGATAATGCGCCTGTTTCCTTCCTGCCTGAAGAAGGCCACAATGCTACCAGCTATCTTGGGCCCAATAGATGCAATGAATGAAAGCTCCTCCTGGCTAGCATTCGCCAGTTGATCAATGCTGTGGAATTGCTCTGCCAGCAACTCGGCATATTCGTCACCAACGTGAAGAATTCCCAAAGCAAAGATGATACGAGCCAAAGGCCTATTCTTGCTTCCTTCGATGGACTTAAGCACATTGGAGACGCTTTTGTCTGCCATCCTCTCTAACCCCAAAAGCTGCTCCTTGGTAAGGTAGTACAAATCTGCCGCCTCCTTGATCAAACCAGCCTGAAACAAAGCCTGACAGAGTTTCTCGCCCACGCCATCTATATCCATAGCCCCTCTTGTAACAAAGTGTTTAATTCGCTCCAGAGCTTGGGATGGGCAGGCAGCATTGGTACACCGATGCATAGCCTCACCTTGGGGCTTTATTACCTCACTTCCACACACTGGACAGCGACTAGGCATAAGGAAAACTTTTTCCTCACCAGTGCGGCGGCTGACCACAGGACTGACGATCTCAGGTATAACCTCGCCTGCTCGCTGCACAATAACTGTGTCTCCTATCCTGATGTCTTTGCGGTGAATATCTTCCTCGTTATGTAATGCCGCCTGGCTGATAACTACACCGCCTACTCGAACGGGCTCTAAAATAGCATAGGGGTTAAGGCTTCCTGTCCTTCCCACATTTATACCAATGTTAACCAGGCGCGTGGTGCCTTGAATAGCCGGGAACTTGTAGGCAATAGCCCACCTTGGCTCATGAGCTACAGTACCCAACTCTTCTTGAAAGGCAATGGGATTAACTTTTGCCACCATGCCATCAGCCTCATAAGGAAGATTCTCCCGATTTTCCACCCAGGTCCGGTGATAGCCCTCAACTTCATCAATAGTGTGGCATAGAGCTATATCAGGATTTAT
Organism: Chloroflexota bacterium; assembly: GCA_030604285.1. Lineage (GTDB taxonomy): Bacteria > Chloroflexota > Dehalococcoidia > GIF9 > AB-539-J10 > JADFUX01. The sequence continues at coordinate 2,610 of JAUVWD010000079.1, read as the reverse complement.
CTTGAAGCCCAGGGACTTAAGGTATTGCATGATTTCCCAGTGAGTGTCGGGCACTGCCTTTCCTTCAGCCCAACCCAATGCATAGATGAATATGTCCAGAGGACGTCGAGCGGTAATACTGGAATCTAACTGCCGCACCGAGCCAGCAGCGGCATTTCTGGGATTGGCAAAAAGCGGCAGCCCCTCCTTGGCCCTCTCCTCATTGAGTCTCTTGAACCCGCTTTTGGGAAGATAAACCTCGCCTCTAACCTCAAATCTGGGGGGAGCTTCCTTGGGCACAGAGAGGGGAACGCTTCTGATGGTTCTCAAATTCTGGGTGATATTTTCGCCCCGGTAGCCATCCCCTCGAGTCGCCCCGGTTGCAAGCAAGCCATCAACATAAGCCAAAGCCACTGCCAGTCCATCGATTTTGGGTTCGCAAACAAGGTCAAAATGTCGCCCAGCTAAAAGCTTGCTAGCCCTCTTGTGCCAGGCAGCCAGATCTTCATAGGAAAAAGCATTAGCCAGACTCAACAAAGGCTGGGGATGCTCCACAACCCCAAACGCCTCTATTGGAGGAGCGCCAACCCTCTGGGTAGGCGAATCAGGAGTGATAAGCTCAGGATGTTCGGCTTCAAGATGCTTAAGCTCCAGCATAAGCTCATCATACTCATCGTCACTAATCTCAGGACTATCCAGTACATAGTAGCGGTAATTATGATAGTTAATCGCCGCTCGTAGCTCTTCTATCTTTTGCTTTGCTTCGGCTATCTCCTCCATAGGATCGACTCTATCTATAGTATACCATAGCTAGGGTGAACGAGTGGGGGGGACGGTTCAAATCATCCAAAAGCCCTGTGCTCATAACACTAGTCAGTTGACACGTTGTAGGCGGAGGTGGTCAATCTACAGGCGGTGTAAACGAATACAATTCTCTGGTGAGGATAGATAGCGAGAGGATAGGAGACGTCAATGGTAGGAATAACATCATATGGTGCCTACATTCCTTGGCACCGAATAGACCGGCAGCATTTCGTTAAGGCCTGGGGTGCTTCGCACTGCCCGGGGAAAGGGCGGTAGCTGGCTATGATGAGGATAGCGTGACCATGGCAGATGAGTTTCACGCATCATTGCAGCAATATCTTCATATCTATCGCACTAATGCCCGTGGACAAAGCACTGACTTAGGTTCAAGGTGTCAATATTCAGAAACCGCCTGCGGCCGCAAAAACGCAGGACGATAGTGAATGGGGACAATGAGATTCCCAATTTGATGGAGTATGAATTAACATGAATATCGATGTCCCCGCTTGAGTATTACTAGAACCAAAGGTATATTATCTGTCTAGGAGGTGAGCAATAATGTCACAAATGAAGTACACAATCCTTGAATCATGGCCAGAATTGAAGGAGGATTTGGGAAGTTTCTTATCTGACACGGATGCTTGGGTAGTATCGGAACTTGAAAAAGCACATAGAGCTAAAGACTGGGGAAAAGTACTCAATATAATAGATGTCATGAAATTATTGCACAACATGTCTCACTCTCATTGAGGCGCCGGCCTACCATTCTTCATGGTTACGCTCTTGGCATCCTTCATCTCCCTCTTGGCACGGCACTTCATACAGTATGCTTGCATCAGGCACAGCTCCCTTTCTCGTATAGACAATAGAGCATTCGCCACCGGGATGCCAACAGCCTCGCTGCAGCAGGCGTCGCGGAATCACAATAGTCTCACCCTCAAATGTCTGCTGTTTTCATCATCTCGCCGCGTAATGTGCACCTAAATGCACAAATTTCGTAGCGAATGTAAAAATTTGCATATTTGCACCATAATTCCTGTACAGCCGTAGCTTGCAGGGGCAACGATCACAGATAGGCAAAGACGTTGCTTTTCACAAAGTCGAAGTTCTGTCTTACTGCTTCCTTACCCTCTATGATCCCGGGGTGACCATATGGGTGACCGCAGAGTAGATATTCAATATCAAGCTCGGATAACCTTTGTATGCTTTGTTTGAGCGCTTCTGCACTTCCTCCGGGAAGGTCTACCCGACCAGTACTTTGGTAGAATATGACATCTCCTGCAATGAGAACCTTTTGCCCTGGCCAATAGACGGTAATGTGCCCCGGAGAGTGGCCGGGTGAGTGGAAGATGCTGAGCCTTAGTTGATTTTCCTCACCAAGGACTAAGTCTCCTTCCTCTAAATACATGTCCACTTTTCCCCCCAGCCTTTCATAGAACCCTTCGTCAGCCTTATTTAGAGCCACCAGGGCACCACTCTGCTTTGTGATCAACCTGGCCGCTTCGCAGTGGTCCGTGTGAGAATGCGTGAGAATTATCAAGCCGATTTGTCTGGCATCTATTCCATCCGTTTCCATCCCCCTCACTAATTCAGCCAGACCCGGCTCCCTATAGAAAGGTGTCGTAATGTGGCCAGGGTCGACCAATAAGTGTCCATTGTTTTTCAGAGTATCGGCGATTAGATAGCTATTGCAGTTATTATCATTTCCTCGCCAGACATAGGCATATAGATTATTTACCAGTCTCATTGTCCTCCTCTATCTGTATAGTAACAGCGTCAAGTCCCTGAACAAATCATAACCTAGCTGCCCAGGTTTCTCAAACTGTG
>JAUVWD010000045.1 GCA_030604285.1 Chloroflexota bacterium | reverse complement strand
GTAGCCATGTCGCCTCCACACCAGACTTTTTCCTTGCTTGTCCTGCCTGTAGCCTCATCAGTTTATATAGTGCCCCATCTGGTGAGTTCAAGCCCCTTAGTCGTTGAGGGAATAATCGGGTTCGGCCTGGTGCCCAGAGCAATAATTGCTGTGTCCATGTCAATGATAAATTCAGTGTCCGGTCTTGGAATCGGTCGCCGACGACCACTTTCATCAGGCTCACCAAGCTCTATTTCATAGCACTCTAGCGCTTTGACCCTGCCCTGCTCATCACCGATAAACCTCTTGGGATTAGTTAAAAGCTTGAAGATAACTCCCTCCTCTTCAGCATTCTCTCTTTCCTCAAGCCTAGCCGGCATTTCAGCTTTAGACCTCCGATAGATGATGTATACTTCCTCAGCTCCAAGTCTCAAAGCGCATCTCGAGGCATCCATGGCCACATTTCCTCCACCAATGACAGCCACCCTTTTACCTGCTTTTATCGGAGTGTCATATTCAGGGAAGTTATAGGCCTTCATCAGGTTTGTTCGAGTAAGAAATTCATTAGCGGAATAAATATCACTCAAGTTCTCACCAGGAATATTTAGAAACATCGGTGCCCCAGCCCCAGGAGCCAGAAGAACAGTATCGTAGCCATTTCCCAAAAGTTCGTCTACAGTGGCTATTTTGCCTATCACCTGATCGAGCTTAATTTCAACACCCAGGGATTTTACATACTCAATCTCAGCCTGGACAATACGCTTAGGTAACCTGAACTCTGGAATCCCATACATCAATACCCCTCCTGCTACGTGCAGGGCTTCGAAAATGACAACCTGATGCCCCAACTTCGCCAGGTCAGCAGCAGTAGTAAGCCCTGCTGGCCCCGACCCAACAATTGCTACCTTCCTGCCCGGAGGTGTAGGTCGCGCAGATCGGGGCTTATTCTCACCCCTATGACGAAGATCCCAATCTGCAACATATCGTTCTAATCGACCGATTGCTACTGGTTCTCCTACTTTCTGAAGTATGCAGGCGGACTGGCATTGCATTTCCTGAGGGCAAACGCGGCCGCAAATAGCAGGCAGGTTGTTTTTGCTTTTAAGCACTTCCACTGCCCTTGGCATATCATATTCACGCAGCGCCTTAATGAATCCTGGAATGTCAACTCCCACTGGGCAGGCTTGAACGCAAGGATGGTCGGGACAACAGAGGACGCTGTGCCTATCATCTAAGAGCTTGGGCGCATAGTAGACACAACGTTTCACCTCAGCTATCGCCTGTTCCATAGTATATCCCAACGCCACCTCATCGAAGTTCCTCACTCGAGTGCACACATCCTGCTTTGGCATCGGCTGCGCTTTAGTTAGGTTCAATGCTGGCATGACAGCTTTGTCTCCCTTTCTGCTTGTCCCTAGCAGATTGCCAAAGTTCCAGCGCGCGTTTCTCTTCATCAAGGTAGGCACACTGACGAGATAGGAGTAAATCCCAATCCACCTGATGCCCATCAAAGTCGGGGCCATCCACACAAGCAAACTTAGTTTCGCCACCCACAGATACTCGACAACAACCGCACATCCCGGTGCCATCGACCATTATGGGGTTAAGGCTAACTATGGTCTTGACACCGAAAGGTTTGGTAGTCAAGGAACAGAATTTCATCATGACAGTGGGTCCAATAGCGATAACTCGGTCAACTTTGCTGTTCTGCAAAAGCTTCTTCAATGGCTCAGTAACCAATCCTTTGCGCCCATATGAGCCATCATCAGTAGTGAGTATCAACTTATCGCTTACACTGCGCATACGGTCTTCCCAAAAGAGCAAGCTCTTTGTCCTCGCTCCTACAATGGAAATCACCTTGTTTCCTGCCTGCTTCATCGCCTTCGAGATAGCAAATGCTGGAGCAACAGCGAATCCACCAGCAACACAGACCACTGTGCCATAATTTTCAATCTCGGTTGGCAAGCCCAAAGGCCCGGCGAAATTGGCGATGAAATCTCCAACCTCCAGCGTAGCCAGTTGACAAGTCGTCTTGCCAACTTCCATGAAGACGATGGTGACACTGCCCTCGATAGAGTCATAGTCAGCAATAGTAAGAGGAATGCGCTCGCCTTTTTCGTCAATCCTAACAATAACAAATTGCCCTGCTCGAACTTTCTTGGCTACTGCAGGAGCAGCGATCTTGAAAAGATGAATATCTGGTGTCAGGTCTTCTCTAGCTATAATTTTATACATCTATTCATCTCCCAGTTGTGGCATCCTCCTAATTTGTAGCCTTAGGTTACATTTCAGACATCGCCTTGCCTCCTCGATAGCCATCTTTTTATTGAAGCCAAGCTCTACCACAGAGAAGCTACGAAGACGCTGGCCAACTGGCAAGCAAGGCATTGAAATACGTGGCTTATAGGCGAAACCTTCATCGCGCCCCAAACATGGGCTCTGCTTCTCTTTTTGAACTAGAGTCTCATCTATATTGCCATCCCCCCCAAGACATTTATCTATAGCTATTGCTGCTTTCCTCCCTGCTGCAATCGCCTCTATAATTGAACTTGGCCCAGTTACAGCATCGCCACCTGCAAACACAGCTCTCTTACTAGTGGCAAGAGTCTCAGTGTCAACTTGAATTGTGTTTCCTTTGCCAACTTGCAATCCAAAGCCAATTGGGATCTCGGGTATCTGAGCAAGAGCAACTATTAACGTATCAACATACATACTAAACTCGCCACCTTCCTCGCCGCTTGATTGTGCGTGAATACAATGCACTTTAATTACGGCTTTTTCTCTTATTATCTTGACAGGTGTGACATTGAGCTGTGTTCTCACTCCCTCATCCAGAGCCGCCCTTACACTCTCAGGAGTGGCAGAAATCTCCTCTCTAGAGGAAAGGATAGTCACCTCTTTGGCGCCCAGACGAATTGCAGTTCGCGCGGCATCCACTGCTGGCTCACCATCGCCAACAATTGCTACTCTTTCTCCCAGCTCGACTTTCCTACCCAGATTCACATCTTTGAGGAAAGATATGCAATCCAGCACCCCACTTTCCTGTTCCCCCTCGATCCCCATTTGGACTCCCCGATGGGCCCCGAGGGCTAGGAAGATTGCGTCATACCCATCTTTAAAAAGCCCATCTAAAGATTCAACCTTGGAATTAGTTTTTATATCCACGCCGAAATCTTCTATTTCCGCGATTTCGGTTTTCAATATCTCTCTAGGCAGGCGATATCCAGAAATACCCACACGCATCATTCCGCCAGGCTCGGGCAGCGCTTCAAACACTGTTACCTTATGCCCCAGCTTTACCAAGTAATACGCCGCGGTCAATCCTGCCGGACCCGAACCCACTATAGCTACTCGCTTACCTGTAGCAGGCGCTAACTTAGAATTCTGTTTCCATAGTCCATTGTCATGCTCAGCGGCAAAGCGTTTCAACGCCTTTATGGCAATAGGCTCATTCACCTGCCCACGACGGCATACCTCCTCACAAGGATGAACACAAACATATGCAAGCACCGCAGGAAATGGAACCTTTTCTCTAATTACAGCTAACGCCTCGGCAAACTTCCCTGCGGCGATAAGATCGACATAGCGAGGAACATCAATTCCTGCAGGGCAAGCGTGAGTGCAGTGAACAAGGGCAGCTTCCCGATCAGTCAGAGGTTCCCATTTGTACGCTCGGTCTGCCAGAGCGCCTGTGGGACAAACCTCAATACAGGCACCACAAAACTTACATCCTGAGTCTTTAAGGGAACAGCCAAAGGCAGTACCCACCATAGTCTGGCTACCACGGAAGGTGAAAGCAATTGCATTTATCCCCCGCACCTCCTGACACATCCTAACGCAGCGTCCGCATAAAACACACAAGTTGTAATCTATATCGAAGAGAGGCTCATCGCGCTTGACAGGAAGGTTTTTGGGGGTATATGGAAGAACAATTTCCTTAAGCTGGATATATTCAGCGATCTTTTGCAATTCACAACGCCCGTTCCCGGGGCAAGTCACACAGCGCTCTGTTAACAAAACATCAGGCAAGTTTATATCCAGCGCTGTACATTCCTCTTCACGAGGACAGACCAGACAATTAGAAGGATGCTCTGTAAGTATCAACTCCAGTACGCGGCGGCGAAGCTCCTGAATTTGCGGAGTATTAGTGCAAACTACCATCCCGTCTTCTGCTGTAGTGGTGCACGCGGTGGGGAAGCCTCGCATTCCTTCAATCTCTACGATGCATAGGCGACAGGCTCCAAAAGGTGCTAGATCGGGGTGAGCACATAGAGCAGGGATATAAATGCCTGCCGAGTGAGTCGCCTCCAGTACCGTCATGCCTCTACTCGCTTTAACCTTCCGCCCATCAATAGTTAGGTTAATAGTTTCCATCTCCTTTATCCTTTATCCCTTCTTCCCCTTAGACACACTCACCGGAATTGGTTTCTCAGGAACTGTGATATGTTCTCCCGAAACTTTCGCCACAGCGCTGAAACGAGGAGGACATACATCAAGACAAGTGCCGCACTTAGTGCACTTATCTTGATCGATGACATGCACCATCCTCTTCCCTCCCGAAATAGCCTCCACAGGGCACTCCCGGAGACAGATACCACATCCTTGGCACTTTTCAGGAAGAATGTAATAAGAAATGAGCGGTTTACATGCTAGCGCTGGGCAGCGTTTTTCATTAATGTGTGTTTCATACTCATCACGGAAATAGCGAATGGTGGTAAGCACTGGATTAGGTGCTGTTCCCCCCAGAGCACAAAGGGAACAATCTCTGACAGTGGCAGCCAATTTCTCCAGCTTCTGTATATCGCCAGGTTCACCATCGCCTTTGCTTATCCGCTCCAAAATATTCAGCATCTGCCTTGTTCCCACACGGCAAGGGGCACATTTCCCACAAGATTCCGCTTGGGTAAAGGAAAGAAAATACTTAGCAATATCTACCATGCAGGTATCCTCATCCATGACAATCATGCCACCGGACCCCATAATAGAGCCAGCAGCAGTGAGGGACTCATAGTCAACGGGGAGATCCAGAGCACTTGCCGGCAAGCAGCCACCCGATGGCCCTCCAGTTTGCACCGCCTTAAATCGTTTACCATCTCGAATACCACCACCTATTTTATAAATCAAATCCCTTAGGGTAATGCCCATAGGAACCTCAATAAGCCCAGTATTGTTTACTTTGCCTACCAGGGAGAAAATCATGGTTCCTTTGCTCTTCTCAGTGCCAATAGAGTTGTACCAATCTGCGCCTCTACTGATAATAAAAGGCACGCTGGCCCACGTCTTCACATTGTTAATGCAGGTTGGCTTCCCCCATAGGCCAGAAGTTGCTGGATATGGAGGGCGTGATTGGGGCATACCCCTTCTGCCTTCGATAGAAGCCATCAGCGCCGTTTCCTCACCACAAACAAAAGCCCCCGCTCCCTCATTAATGGCTATATCAAAACTAAAGCCAGAGCCTAGAATATTCTCTCCCAGAAGACCATGTTCTCTCAAGTCTTGCAAGGCTACCCTTAACCATCGCAAAGCCAAGGGATATTCCCGACGGCAATAAATATAGCCATATCTGGCACCCACACCATAAGCACCGATGATGAAGCCCTCAAGTATACTATGAGGATTCCCTTCAGTCAGAGATCGATCCATATAAGCTCCAGGGTCTCCCTCATCGCAATTAGCGATCACATATTTTGGTCCTCCACCAACCTGTCTAACTATTGCCCATTTCTTACCCGTAGGGAAACCAGCACCACCCCTTCCTCTCAAGTTAGCTCTTTGTACTTCATTCACAACCTGCTCCGGAGTCATTTCAAAGAGAGCCTTGCATAGAGCTGCATAGCCACCCAAAGCAATATAGTCTTCAATACTCCCGGGGTTAATACGCTCATTATTAGCAAGCAGGACACGAGTTTGATTCTTGTAAAACGGTATCTCAGGTTCGCGGATTATCTTCTCACCACTCACTGGCTCAACATAAAGAAGCCGGTCAACTATCCAATCCTCTTTTGTAGCGGAGACAATCTCAGAAGCATCGCTAGGCTTCACATTAACGTAGCAAATCTCCTCAGGATAAATAACAATTATCGGGCCGCGCTCACAGAAACCATGACATCCTGTCCTTCTAATATCAATCTTATCCTTGACTCCCTGTTTTTCGGCTTCCTCCTCAAGTGAGGCACTAACCTTTTCAGCACCGGAGGCACGACAGCCAGTGCCGGAACATAGCGTAATACATAGTTTGTTAGGGTCCCTTTTCGCTATTATCTTTTGCCTTAATTCTTCAAGTTCTGATGGTGAACTTAGGCGAGGCATAAAATCTTTATCTTTAATCATATTTTTTCAGAATTTCCCTTACCTTAACAGGCATTACCTTGCCATAGTATTCTTC
>JAUVWD010000016.1 GCA_030604285.1 Chloroflexota bacterium | reverse complement strand
GTCACGAGTTGAAAGAATTGTCTTAAGCCATGGACATCGAGACCACACAGGTGGCTTGCTGCACATACTAAGACTCGTGAGGAAACAAATAGAGGTAATCGCTCACCCAGACATCTGGGCAGCCAAGTATGCTCTTCGACCTGGGAGGAAAGAGGAATACATTGGGGTGCCTTTCCCCAGGGAGGCAGCAGAAAGTTCAGGAGCATCTTTCAATCTGACCAAGGAGCCAGTATGGATCAGCGAAAATATTGTTACTAGTGGTGAGATACCCATGTTAACTGAATATGAGACGATTGGTCCCATTCTTTGCGTGAAAGAGCCTTGTCCCGAGCGAAGCGAGGGAACTGCGCTCAAGCCCGATCCACTGCGGGATGACCAAGCGGTCTTCATCAAGTCTGAAAGGGGACTGATTGTAGTCTTGGGCTGTGCCCACAGAGGAGTGATCAATACCCTGAGGTATGCACAGAAACTGACTGGTGTAGAGCCTATCTACGCCGTTATCGGAGGTATCCATCTTGTCACAGCCTCTTCAGAGAGAATAAGCTTGACTATTGCCGACTTAAAGAAGTTGGGCATCCAGAGATTGGGGGTATCTCACTGCACCGGCTTGCCGGCATCGGCCATATTGGCTCGGGAATTTGGAGAGAGTTTCTTCTTTAACAATGCTGGTACCCGCGTAGGCTTCTAGACTACGGACAATATCTAGGGTGCACGATTTGACAGACAAGATGGCCGCGTATTAGAATTTGCATGTTTCTATGCACATATATGCACATAGGGGCCACTATGAGGGATTTTATCAGAGCAGTCAGGGCAATCTCGGATGAGACCAGGATCAGGATTCTGAAAGTCCTGCTGCAAAGAGAATGCTGCGTTTGTGAGGTTATGCAGGCACTGGATATTGCGCAATCCCGTGCTTCACGGAATCTGGGCATACTCGAGGGTGCTGGCTTTATTGAGTCTAGAAGAGACGGGCTTTGGATAGTCTACTCTATCAATGAGCAAATCGTGGATGGCTACGCTGCTTCTCTAATTGAAATGCTCCGCAATTCCTTGGTTAATGAGCAGATCATATTGCAGGACAGAGAGAGGTTGAGTCACGCTGTCCGAGTTGGGCTGAGAGCAACAGGAAAATAAGTTTTTTGCATATTATATTGGGTTATGTGCATAGACGCTTCTACTGCAGGAGAATTGCATCGCTGAAGAACTCTTGCTGGCCGGGCTAAACGCCCTGAAAGAATATGTTGCTTTGCATGTGGTCACGTGCCTTATTCCGGCATTTCTTTTGGCTGGGGCGATAGTATCCTTTGTCTCCCGGGAGACAATTATTGGCTATCTAGGCAGCGCTGCCAGGAAGATCAAATCCTTCGCCATTGCTGCCGGTGGAAGCTTCTTTGTATCAGTTTGCTCGTGCACTGTTATCCCTGTTGCTAGCGGCATTTATCAGGGAGGGGCTGGGATTGGCCCCGCGTTCATTCTTCTCTGGGTTGCTCCGGCAGCTAATATCTTGGCTCTTGTCTATACCGGCTCAATTCTCGGGGCTCAAATGGTCATAGCTAGAGTAGTGGCTGCCCTGTCGGTGTCTTTCATTGTTGGTGGAGTTATGTCCCTCGTTTTTCGCAAGGAGGAGCAACAGAGGGCACTTACCATCAAGGCAACTGGTGGCAGGATGATGACCAGAAAGGATATCATCCTGCTCTTACTGTTAGTTGCTAGCCTTCTGGCCCCCAATTATGCTGTGACGGGAGGCTCCTATCTGGCTAAGGTTGCCGTCTGGGCAGGGGTGACAGCGGTAGCTGCTCTTTATGCCTGGCGGGTGAAAACATGGAGTGAGATCAAGGGATGGCTAAAAGAGTCGTGGTGGTTTGTGCGTACGATATTCCCTCTCCTCTTGGCTGGCGTGTTTATAGTTGGGATTATCGGTGCTGCTCTGCCACCGGAATGGATAGAGACTTGGTTGGGTGGAGAGGGGCTGAGACAGTCTTTCCTAGCCACTATGATTGGAGCAGTAACCTACTTTGCCACTATGACTGAGGCTCCATTTGTGGATACTCTGATGGGTCTAGGAATGGGCAAAGGCCCTGCTTTAGCTTTATTACTTGTTGGCCCAGGCATCAGTTTGCCTAATTGGCTAGCTATAGGGAGGGTATTTGGATTCAAGAAGGCCCTGGTTTATGTCCCTACCATCATAGTTCTGGGGACTCTTGTCGGCTGGGTAGCTGGGTTTATCTTGTCCTGAGGAGGAAATAGATTAAATCTAAGGAGGTGCACTATGAAGATCGAGATTTGTGGACCGGGTTGCGCTAGGTGTCATGCCACCATGGAGAATGCGCGAAAGGCGGTGAAAGAGCTGGGACTAGAGCAAGAGGCAGCAGTGACAGAAATAAGGGACATAAAGGCTATCAGTAGCAAGGGGGTATTCCTAACCCCGGGCGTTGTCATCGACGACGTCAAGGTCTCAGAGGGCAGGATTCCCAGCCCCGAAGAGATTAAAGAGTGGATTAAGGAGCAGAAACAGTAGCTAGGGTTGCTTGCCGGGGTGAATCGCTGTTGAATCTGGGATATTAGTGGCACCCACCAGTATATGAGGAGGCGAAGAATGGCAAGTGAGAAACCATGTTGTGCTGAAGCTGCCGCAAGGATGGTAAAGAAGCTGACCCTGTCCAATGGTTTCCAGGTGGGCATCTCGAACCTGGAGAACATTCTCAAGGAGGTTGCCGACCTGAAGCTAGCGGACAACGAGGCTATCAAAGGAGAGCTGTTCAAAAGGGTCAAGATTTACAACTATGTGGGGCCTGCTGCGGATAATGATTATGCAGAGGCGTTGCTCAAGGAGTACAAGCGACAATATGGGAAAATCCAAGTAGGGAGGTAAACCGATGGCTGAAGAGAAGGAATGCCAAGAAGGTATGCCGAGCCACGAGAACATAATATTCTCCTGCTCTGGCGGGCTATCGAATACGGGGATAACCAGCGCCCTTGCCTGTCTGGAAGTGGTCAAAGAGCTTGGACTGGAAAAAGCAGCTATCGGTTGTCTGCCTTCACTACCGCTGGGCGTAAAGCCCGTCATAGGGAAGACAAGGGTGGCGAGAAAGGTCATCACCGTTGATGGTTGCCCATTTGAATGCAGCCGGAAGACGGTGGAGGCCGCCGGCTTTAGCATTACCAAGAGCATTGTGCTGGCCAGGGATATAGGCATGAAGAAGGTAGCTTTCCATAGGGACATCGGTAAGGGCGAAGGTGTCGCCGCTTATGTCTCCGAAGAGGAAGGCAAGAGCGCAAAAGAACTCATTGAGAAGGCCATTTTCGAGGATTGAGGCTAGTTACCGTGGGCACAACAGTATCACGTAATTCATGCCAAATAGGAGACATAGGCTGGAAGCCCAAGTGGGCGCTGAAACCTATGACCGAGCAATAATGGGAGGTGTCTGATGCTTCTGCGTGACTATAAGATAACCAGGGTCAGGCGCAGTTTGTGCAATCCGGAATGGATCGCAGCGAGAGCTGAACTCAGTGATGATATCAGGGAGGTTTTTCCTTATCTTAACGCTGTCCTTAAGAATGCGGTATATACCCCAAAAGTGCCAAGCCTTAATGTCAAAATGGAGACGGGGTTCATAAGCGTCATGCCACGGGAGATACTTGTGGGGCAGGTGCTATGTGAGGAGGATGCTATGAAGGTTCTGGATTATCTCAAGGAGCTGATAAATGATACCTGGGAGAGGCGGGAAACTATCACGCCCCTTTATGAGAGAAAGGCGGAGGTGAAGGCAAAGGATGTGGTCGGCTTCTTGCCCAAGACCAATTGTCGCGATTGCGGCCTCCCCACCTGCTTTGCTTTCGCTGTGGCTGTGATGAGGGGACAGAAATGCTTGAAGGACTGCTCTGCTTTAGGTAAACTTGAATTTGCCGAAGACAAGGAGGCGCTGCTCAGGCTGCTCCAGACTGTCGGTTTGGAGGAAGCGGCAAAGGCAGGAGTGAGCATTAGGAAGGCTCTGTAGTACAGGCAAAGGTTCTATGGCGCAAAAGAAAAGGCTTCCCTTATTGGAACGCTTTCTTACCCTCTGGATATTCCTGGCCATGGGTGTGGGGGTGGGGCTGGGTTACTTTTATCCTGAAAGCTCGAGCTTCATCTCTCGCTTTCAGGTTGGCACTACCTCTATTCCCATTGCTGTTGGCCTCATTCTGATGATGTATCCCCCTCTAGCCAAGGTGAGATACGAGGAAATGGGCCCGGTGTTCCGCAACTGGCGGGTGCTTGCCCTGTCTCTGGTACAGAACTATATTATCGGCCCGGTGCTTATGTTCCTCCTTGCCATCCTCTTCCTCGGTTTCATATGGCCATATCCTGACTACATGGTTGGTCTTATTATGATCGGCCTGGCACGCTGCATCGCCATGGTCATTGTCTGGAATGAGCTGGCCAAGGGGGATAGAGAGTATGCCGCCGGGTTGGTGGCTCTGAACTCAATATTTCAAATAGTCTTCTACTCGGTCTATGCCTATGTCTTCATCACAATACTGCCTGGTTGGTTCGGACTGGAGGGGTCGGTGGTGAAGATCACCATGGGTCAGATAGCTGAGAGCGTGTTTATATACCTCGGTATTCCCTTCTTCGGAGGCATGATTACCCGGTTCACATTGATAAAAGCGAAAGGACGCGAGTGGTACGAGGGCAAGTTCATCCCTAAGATAAGCCCAATCACATTAGCGGCTTTACTTTTTACCATTGTGGTGATGTTCTCCCTCAAGGGTGAACTTATCGTGCAAATACCGCTGGATGTGGTTCGCATCGCGGTTCCGCTCCTCATCTACTTTGTGGTAATGTTCTTGGTTTCGTTCTTTATGGCTAAGAAGATGGGCGCCGACTATCCTAAGACAGCGAGCATCGCCTTCACCGCTGCCAGCAATAACTTTGAGCTTGCTATAGCGGTAGCAGTGGCAGTCTTTGGGATTGGTTCAGCTCAGGCTTTCGCCACAGTGATAGGTCCTCTCGTAGAGGTTCCGGTCCTCATCGGTTTGGTGAATGTGGCTCTTTGGTTCCGCAGGCGATACTTTCCTGCCGAGATAGCCCTGCCTGAGCCGAGCAAAAGCACGTTGAAACAAAAATGAGACGCAGGAAAGGAGTGGGAAAATGGCTAAAGTGAAGATGGATAGAACAGTCGCAGTGAACACCGTAATTAAGCCTTTATGGCGCTTTTTCTTGGCATGCTTAGCTCTGTGTCTGATGATGGTAGGTTGTACTGCATCTTCTACTGCACCTGAGTCTTCAGACACGTCTTCAGGCTCGGTTGATAGGGTCGAGGTTGTTTACTTTCACCGAGCACGTCGCTGTTCTGGCTGCCTCTATGCGGAGGACAGAATCCGCTACACGGTAGAGACTTACTTTGGTGACGAGCTGGCTAGCGGCGAGGTGACTTTTGAGGTGCTGGATGTGGAGGATGAGGAAAACGCTACCATCGTCAAGAAATATGGCGCTTTTAGCTCATCCCTGTTTATCAACACGATAAGAGATGGTATTGACCACATCGAAGAGGTGAGGGAAATCTGGTACTTTCTGGGCAATGACGAAGCGTTTGTTGAGGCAGTGAAGAGCAAGATTGAGAAAAGCCTCAACGAGACAGACTAATGGATTTAGGTGGCGTACTGCACCAGCTCTCCGGAAGCCTTAATATCCCAGTTCTGTCAGCACTGTTTTTGGGACTATTAACTGCCATCAGCCCCTGTCCTGTGGCCACCAACATTGCCGCTGTAGCATATGTTAGTCGCAGAGTGACACAGCGCAGGTACGCTGTTATGACTGGAACACTCTATACACTGGGGCGCATGTTTTCCTATTCCGTCCTTGGTATCTTGATCATTGTGGTTGGCCTTGAGATTCCCGGACTCGCCTCATTTCTTCAAGACTTTGGCGACCGAATCCTAGGGCCACTTCTGATAGTAGTAGGGCTGCTACTGCTAAACATCGACAGATTTTCTTTTAGTTTCGGGAGTCGAAAGCTATCTTCAATAGGAGGAAAGGTCGCTGACTGGGGGATGATAGGTGGGTTCCTGTTAGGGGTTGTTTTCGCCCTCGCCTTTTGTCCCTATAGTGCTGTTCTATTCTTTGGAGTATTGATACCTTTGTCCCTTGAATCGCCTGGTGGCGTTGCACTACCTGCGGTGTTTGCCATTGGCACTGCGCTTCCCGTTTTGCTATTTGGCGCGCTTCTATCGGGTGGCGTGGCCAGAGTCTCCACCTGGCTCAACGCGCTCAGCCGCGCTGAAAAAGTCATTCGAGTGGTAGTGTCCATTATCTTTATAGGGGTGGGAATATATAGTGTCGTGCTGTGGATACAGAGCTGAGCGTTAGTTCGTTGGAGAAGCTGAACGAAGGAGCCATTCTCAGTGTGAGAAGCAGGCTGATCTACAAAGCCTTGGGAAACAGGAGTAAGAGACTATGCTGAAAGTGAAGCCACCCGATGGTTACCCTTCAGAGGAAGGCCGCTATGTGAGGGGCAACGACTATTCCCCTGTGGCAGTCTGTGTTATCTTGGATACATTTGACTTTGCGATACCGCCGGAACTGAATGAGCTGGCAATGGCTGGAATCGATTCCAGTGCTGCCCTTTCAGGAATGCTCCAAACAGAGAATATAGGATTAGAGAAGGTGATTTGCAATATTGTGGCTAACCCCAATATACGATACATCGTGCTGTGTGGAAGGGAATCAGCGGGACATTTACCCGGCGAATCACTCCTGGCGCTTAACGAAAATGGAGTTGCTGATACGAAGCAAATTGTTGGCACAAAAGCCCCCACCCCATATCTTTATAATATTCCCCTTGAGCTAATAGAAAGATTCAACCAGCAAATCGTAAGCATCGTCAACCTGCTATGCCAACCAGGGGAAAGGGATATCGATATGCCTGGCCTTGACCCAAAGGTAATACAAAAAGCTGTGTGGAGCTGCTACCAGGAGGAGCCAGTGCTATTTAGGGGCTATACACTTTATGACATAGGGGCATACCCAGAACCAGCTATATCCCATAAGATTGCATCAAAGTTGAGCCACCCGCAGCAAGATATTTTGCAGCCAGGTAAATCAAAGCTGAGTATGGGGCTTATGTTCCATAAATTCTTACCCAAAACAAATTGCAAGAGGTGTGGCAAACGAACTTGTCTTGCCTTTGCCATTGATCTAGCAAGGGGCAAGTGCCAACCTGAGGAATGTCCTGTCCTAGACCAGCCAGAGTCTGCAGCTGACCGAGAAGCTTTAGCCAAGCTTTTGGAATGAAGAAATGAAGGGAAATGACCCTCCCCAACATAGTGTCCTCCTTGTCATAGAAAAGGTCAAAGAGGCAATCAAGGCTTAAATGAGAGGTAGGCTGATGAGAATAGAAAGATGTCTGCTCATTCTGGTAGCGGCAATTATGCTGCTGGTTCCGTCTTGCAAGATGATAGGTAATCACCCGCCGATTATCACTAGCTTTAAAGCTGAACTAGAGACACTTCATCCTTTGGGCAGTTGCCGGGTTGAGTGCGTCGCTTCAGATGAAGACGGTGATGAGCTACGCTATGAGTGGTTGGCCAAGAAGGGCGACATAAGTGGGGATGGATCTGCCGTTACTTGGACTGCTCCTGACTCTGAAGGTATCTATAACATTGTGGTCAAGGTGACCGATGGCAAGGGCGGTGAAGTTAGTGATTCCGTAACTATTATTGTAAGAATCAATCGTCCACCGACTATTACCAGCTTGATATCCGATGTTGATTGGGTTACCACTTTGAGCAGTTGCCAAGTTGAGTGCGATGCTGAAGACCCTGAGGGTGACGAGTTAAGCTATGAGTGGTCAGCCAGCGGTGGTGATATTTCTGGCACAGGTCCGGTTGTAACCTGGACTGCTCCTGATGCAGAGGGCCTTTACAACATCACAGTTGCGGTTACTGACGGCTACGGCGGTGAGGATACGAGATCGCTGGCTATTAGTGTAGCACCGGATCAGCCACCTATTATCGAGGACTTCGTTGTTGCTCCCAAAGGGCACAAATATTTGAAGGAATACACAGGGGGCTACGAAATCTTGAAGGGCAAAAGTTGTGAAATCGAGTGCATTGCTTCTGACCCCGAGGGCGGTGAGCTAAGCTATGAATGGTCAGCTAGCGGGGGTGAGCTTTCTGGAGAGGGCCCTGTGATTACCTGGACTGCACCTCTTCAGGGAGGGAAAGTCACTGTCGCTGTAACAGTGTCTGATGGCAAGGATGTAGCTAGTAAGAGTATAGTTTTCAAGGTGAGAACTTGCGCATCATGTTCGTTTTAAGAATTCCTGAATAAATGAGCTGTTTTGAGACGGTTGTTGTGCATCTTTTTGTGAGCATCCCCCATTTTATGGCCTGGATTATTGCCCTAGCCGTTGTTATGTTCCAATGAAGAGGGAGCTTGGCGAACCCTCTGGCACTGAATGGACTTTGAGACCGAATTCGGCAATGTGGAGTCTCCTCACGGGGGGAGAAGCCCAAAGAGGCTGAAGGTTCTGTTTCCGGTTGCCATAGTAAAGAGGTAGATGCAGAGGGGCATTTCCCAATGAACAATAAGTTGACCAATTTCTTCAGAACAATCCATCGAGACCCCTTCAAACGATACTTGGTCATAGCTCTAATAGCCATAGGTGCAGTCCTCCTATTCACTGGGCAGGAAGCAGCAAAGCCGATTACGACCGAAGGTTTTGAGGTTCATTTCTTCTACCTTCCCGGCTGTTCACACTGTGACGAACAAGAGCCATTTAATAAAAAGTTGGCCAACGAATACCCTTCAATTCTTTTCCTTTAT
>JAUVWD010000048.1 GCA_030604285.1 Chloroflexota bacterium | reverse complement strand
GCCAGAGCTGTACGGCAGGTAGCTCCCAATCTATCTCGCCATCTTCCTTGGTGAGCATCTTACTGAAAGTAGCTTTGCTCTCGTCTTGGGGCTGTGGCTTGATCTTGCCCTCAATCCACAAGGGTAGACTCTTCGATAGTAGCTCGGCGCCTATTTGAGCTAACTTAGGCGTGAGCGACCCACTGGTATCCTGAGGAGAAACAACCACTTCACGCTGAGCCAAAATTGGCCCACTATCCGTGCCAGCATCCATCAACATAATGGTTACACCTGTCACCTCATCCCCGCAAAGAAGTGCATTAGCGATTGGCGATGCCCCGCGATGCCGAGGCAATAGAGAGGGGTGGAGATTAAGGCAACCAAATTGAGGCAAGGACAATATCTTTGATGGGAGGATAAGACCGTAAGCCGCCACCACAATTAGCTCTGGAGAAAAGCCAGCCAATGTCCCTAATGCTCTCGCCGTGTCCAGAGTCTCCGGTTGAACCACGGGAATCTCATGATCGATAGCCAATTTCTTCACCGGAGGAGGGATCAGTTGCAAGTTTCTGCCCACCCGCTTATCAGGTTGAGTATAAACCGCAACCACCTGATATGAATTGCTAATTAACAACTGTAGACTTGGTACAGCAAAATCCGGTGTACCCATAAATACGATGCGCAATCCCATTCCCTGAAATATTGGAATAATTCTTGTCTTATGTCAAAGATGACCTAGAGAAAATGCAGGACTATTTTGTAATGTACTCAGAGAGTTTCTAAACCATCCTTACGCGTCGCTAATGGCGGTTCCGAGAGTAACTTGCAGACAGCACAGGAAGTTTGGGAAAGAGCGTTAGGAGAACTTCAAATCGAAGTCAGCAAGCCAAACTATGCTACTTGGCTGAAACACAGCCAAGGCGTAAGTTATGAAGATGACGTTTTTGTGGTCGGTGTTCCTAACACTTTCGTAGCCGAATGGTTATCCCGGCGTTTTCACTCATTAATTAAAAAGACCTTAGCCAATATTATTGGTGAAGACATCGACGTTCAATTTGTAGTTTACACCCAACACCAGCTACCAGCCAGCTCTTTAATCCAAGCTGATGGTGGCACAAGCAGCAAAGTCAAAAGCACTGAATTCAATCCCCAGTATACCTTTGATAATTTTGTCGTTGGCACCTGCAATCGACTTGCTTATGCTGCCGCCATAGAAGTAAGTGAAAGGCTATGTTGTAGCTTCAATCCCCTTTTCATCTACGGAGATACTGGCACCGGCAAAACTCATTTGTTGCACGCTATTGCACATGCAGCCGTAGACAATAGGACACACGTAGCTTACGCCAATGCTGAACAATTCACCAATGAATTCATACTCGCTGTTAAAGAGAAAAGAGTTGAGGATTTCCGGGAGAAGTTCACAAATATCCAGATGCTACTATTCGATGACATCCAATTCATCACCGACAAGAGGAGAACTCAAGAATACTTCTCCCATATTTTCGACGACCTTTACAATAGCCGCTGTCACATCGTTATTACAGCTAACTGTTGTCCTGAAGCTATGCCTTCGATTAGCGACGAGCTGAGGTCCCGTCTCCAGTGGGGTCTCATCATCCCCATCCAGCCGCCAGACTTTGAAACATGCTTAGCTATTTTGCACGCCAAAAATAAACAGATGATGACCCCGATGTCAGAAGAAGCGCTACAAACCCTAGCGCACCGAATTCAAGGAAATATTCGCCAGCTTGAAGGAGCTTTAACATACCTATCGGCTATGGCTAGATTAAGTGGCGCCACCCTAAGTGGTGCCACCGTTACTGACTTGCTGGAAGGTGAGGCCGACAAACAAGATAAAAAGCAAATAATACGAGCAGTGGTCGGATACTTCCGGCTTCCTCCAGAAGCGTTGGCGGGCAAAAAGAGGGACAAAAGGACTTCTCTGGCACGCCAAATTGCTATTTACCTTATGCGTAACGAGGGAGGATATTCCTTCGCTGAAATCGGCAAGGAGTTGGGTAATAGAGACCACTCACCGATAGGACATTCATATAACAAGATAAGCACCGAAATAAATATCAGCCCTCAGCTAAGTAGCCAACTAACAGACATTAAGAACAAAATCCATTCATGTTGAAAAATGGCCTCAAAGGTGTGGACAAGTTGTTAACAAAAATGTTCAATTTTGCTAGCGGCGCCGCCCCTTCCTTTCCTAGCCCTTCACAACAACCTTGACCTTCTTATGAGTATTATTAAACCCTAACACAACTATATAATAGAGATTACTTTATATAAATACTCATGATCATTATTAATGTGCTGTGGAAATTGCCCTACAAGTGGCACAAGTGGAAATGGATTGTGTAGGAGAGAGTCGTTAATGTATCTATTGGCTACCGACACGCTAAACATTGCCAGCGACTTAGATAGCGTGAGCCAATCACAAGGAAGATAAGGAAGAGCCTTTGGAAGCTAAGACATGGGTTTTCCGTCTCAAGCCAAGAAAGAAGCGATGAGGATGGGCATTCTTGGTGGTACATTCGATCCCATTCATGTCGGCCATCTCATCATAGCCGAGGGAGCAAGAGTAAAGCTGGGACTGGCTCAAGTGCTCTTTGTGCCTGCGGGGCAGCCGTGGCTTAAGGTAAACCAGACTGTTACTTCGGTGCTGCACCGTGTCGAAATGACGCGGCGGGCTATCATGGCTAACCCGTGTTTTGAGCTTTGCAGTCTGGAGGTGGAGCGCTCCGGTCCCTCTTATACTGTAGATACCCTACTTGCTCTTGGAGAGCGAATTGGACCCGAGGCGAGTTTTTTCTTTATCCTTGGCTGCGATAGCCTAGCCGAGCTACGTCTGTGGAAAGAACCGGCTACATTGATTCAACTATGCCGCTTAGTGGCTATTCCTAGGTTAGGGGTATCGCAACTCGATTTAAGCTCTTTGGAGGCATCTATCCCTGGAGTTACTCAGACGGTTATTCAGCTTGATATGCCCATAATTGGAATTAGCTCCTCTCAAATTCGGCGGCTTGCAGCTCAGGGCTTATCCATCCGTTACTTAGTGCCTGATAAAGTGAGAGAGTACATAGAAGAGCAAAAGTTATATATCAGAACAGAGGGTGGAAGGTAAGCAAAAGGACGCTAAATATCCAAGTTTCTCACACTTTGGGCGTGGGCTTGGATGAACTTTCTCCTGGGCAAAACCTCATCCCCCATGAGCATATGAAAGATCTGATCTGCCGCCATAGCGTCCTCTATTTCTACTTGAAGTAGAGTTCTGGTGGCAGGATTCATGGTTGTTTCCCATAATTGCTCAGGGCTCATCTCTCCTAGCCCTTTATAACGTTGAACCTCTACCTTGGTTCCTTGTAATTCCTTGAGCCTCGTTTCCTTTTCCTGTTCGGAATAAATCCAGAAGCTTTTCTTCCCTGCCTGAATTCGATAAAGGGGTGGTTGGGCGATGAAAAGGTGGCCTTGGTTAATTATTTCTACCATATAGCGATAGAAGAATGTAAGAAGCAGAGTACGAATGTGGGAACCATCAACATCGGCATCGGTCATAATGATTATCCAATGATAGCGCAATTTAGATAGGTCAGGTGACTCATAGCTGTTTACCCTTAATGCCGTAACCATAGCCCGTATTTCCTCATAGGCCATAATCTTGTCTTTGGGAGCCTTCTCAACGTTAAGTATCTTGCCTCGTAGTGGGAGGATAGCTTGGAAGCGGCGGTCCCGCCCCTGTTTAGCTGAGCCACCGGCTGAGTCACCTTCAACCAAGTAAAGCTCACATAAGCTGGGGTTCTTCTCTGCGCAGTCGGCCAATTTGCCTGGTAATGTTGCTGCTTCAAAAGTGTTCTTTTTCAAGATCAGGTCACGAGCTTTGCGAGCTGCTTCTCTGGCTTTGGCGGTGGTTAGGCATTTCCCTATGATTGCTCTTGCCTCTTCTGGGTGTTGTTCCAGGTAAAGGGACATGCCATTAGCTACGGCGATTTCAACCTGGCTTTTCACTTCGGGATTGCCCAGCTTCGCTTTGGTTTGCCCCTCAAATTGAGGCTGAGTCAATTTCACACTAATAGCGCAAGCCAAGCCCTCCCGAACATCCTCGCCTGTCAGATTGGGCTCGGTATCCTTGATGAGTTTACTACTTCGGGCATAGTCATTGAGGGTGCGAGTTAACGCCGACCTGAAACCGGTGAGGTGACTCCCTCCATCGATAGTATTGATACAATTGGCAAAGCTGAAAGTAGACTCAGCAAAGCCATGATTGTACTGTAACGCCACCTCGACTATGGTGGATTCAACCACGGTTGATATATATATGGGATAGCTGTGGAGCAATGTCTTGTTTCTATTTAGACGGCGTACAAAACTAGCTATACCTCCCTCAAAATAGTAAGTCTTCTCTGTGTCACGCCTCTCATCTTTGATAGTTATCTGCACTCCTCTATTGAGATAAGCTAGTTCTCTCAACCTCTGACAAACAGCATCGAAATCGTAATCCAACTTGGCGAAGATTTCCTCGTCGGCGAGGAAGGTAGTGGAAGTGCCTGTGGTTTGGGTGTCTCCGATGACTTCTATGTCTCCTCTGGGAATCCCTCGCTGATATTCTTGACGATAGAGCTTTCCCTGGCGTTCAACGTCAACTTTCAGCCAGGATGATAGAGCGTTCACCACTGAAGCGCCCACGCCGTGCAAGCCGCTGGATATTCTGTAGGTGAATCCACCAAACTTGGCTCCGGCATGTAAGCGGGTCATCACTGCTTCCAGGGCTGTAATATCCATTGTCGGAATCGTCTCTACAGGAATACCTCGCCCGTTGTCAGTAATAGTGATGGTGTTGTCGCTATGGATTGTTACGTCAATTTGATCGCAGAAGCCGGCCATGGCCTCGTCTATGCTGTTATAGACTATCTCATAAATGAGGTGGTGTAACCCACGGTGGTCGGTGCTGCCAATGTACATCCCAGGCCGTAAGCGCACGGCTTCGATTTCATCCAGAATTTGAATATGTTCGGCAGTGTACTGAGCGTCTAATCCGTCGTTTATCTCAGCTTGTGCCATAGTTAATCCATTTCCTTACAGTGTGGGTTATGTGGGAGGCGACGTAGCTGCAACTTACCATATATTATAGCACATTTGGACGGGGAAGGCAGGTCATGGCAAGGCCTCTGTTGAGGTGAAACAGCTCTGAAAAAAGGCCGCTTCGGGAGAAGCTGCCCTATTATTGATGTAAGCTCCTGGCTTTGAGGTTCTGTGCGAGATCAGTTCAGTCTCTACTTCTCCTCGCTTGCACTTTGCCGATGATGTTACGGCAAAGCTGGCGTTGCCTAGCGTTCGGTTGCTCAACTAGTAGCTTCACTATCCTTTTCACATTTAGCACCAAGAACGTCGTGAGGGTCTGGATGCCAAGCTTGGCCTCCACCAGAAAGCGGGCCTGCCCTAGCCCGTGCCATTGTTTCGCTTCGCCGATCCTACGCTCAATGCGCTTCCCTTTCCGCCACCTCCGAGGCGTGAGCAGGCATTTCTAGAGGCCACTCGTGCTTGTAACTCAGCCATACTCTTGCCCGTCCAGCATTGTGAAGTGCGCATTGTTTCTGGTGAGGGCAGCAATAGGGAGACCTTTATTCGGCCTGCCCTGCCTTCCCCAGTTGGCGGTACGGAGTCGAAGTGGATTTGGAAACGTTGTTCAGAAGGTGATTCTCGCTGCCGATGCCAAGCAATGAGAGAGGTGCTGAGGATGAACGGTGATCCAGAAAAGGATGGGGAGAGTCTAGTGCCTAGGTGGGACAATTAAGTACTACAAGGTAAATTACCTGGGAGAGGCATGCGTAAATGGTATAATGGCTGGCCAAAGCTATGATCGAAGAACTTCTTAGTTGGGGGATTTCTCAAGAGGCGATAATCGTTATCGTATCAGCTCTGCCCGTGGTGGAACTTCGAGGAGCCTTGCTCATAGCTATAAACGTATTTCATATGGCGTGGTATAAGGCTTACTGCTTGGCTGTCATTGGCAACATGCTGCCTGTGCCCATCCTGTTGCTTTTCTTAGACCCGTTGGCCAGGGCTGTTAGCCGCGTAGAGATAGGTCGAAAAGTGGTTAACTGGGTCTTTCAGCGCACCAGGCGGCAGGGAAAGAGGATC